>CAZQCO010000024.1:8093-41133 GCA_964592225.1 uncultured Bacteroidales bacterium | reverse complement strand
ACCAAAGCAATGTTAACACCCGTCCGACTGGCGTCAGCCGGGCGGATAATGCACATACACTTTGTCCGCCGGAGTTCCGATAATTATCGGAACGAAGGAGGATTATACGACAACCGCAGAAAATTTGCGCCCGCTTGCAGTAAACACCACGTGATTAACATAAAATCAGTTATGCTGACGCTGCCGCATGCAGTGCGTCAATAAGCTCTTTTTGGATTTTAATAAGTTTTTCTCGTTTATTCGGGCACAACCGTAAGAATTACTCTTTTATAACTCGATAACTGCGGCTCTCCTTTATCGGTTACTTTCAATATAATATGGATGGTCTCTTCTTTTTCAACCTCAGGGGCTGTTCCGGAAATGTTGTGCGAATTCTCGGGTGGACCAAGTTGTATCGCTTCTTTGCAAGAGCCTGCTTCAGGGTATTGAAACCATAAAAAGCTGAGGTTATCTCCATCCGGATCATAGGAGTTAAAAGCATCTAATCCAAAACCCTCTCCCGATTTTACTGTGATCTCCTCCGGATGACTTAATACCGAAACAGGGGCGTGATTGGCTTCCTGGTATGGTTTTATACACCAATCCATCCGTGCAGCAAAATCATTTTGAAAATCATCGCGCCAGCGCCAAAGTGTTACTTTGTACCCTTTGAAGTTGGTGGTGTCTTTTCTTGCTGCCCGTCCGTATTCATTAAAAATATAAGGAGTATAGTCATCGTTTGCATTGGTCCAGATTTTACGGGTCTCAGGCTCATAAGGAACACCCGAACTTGCGCTACCTTTCCTGTCCTTTTCAAATTCAGGATTGTATAATTCGTAGCGTCCACCCCAAGCACCCCATTCGGGATGTTCAGGATCATTGAGTCCATTGCTTATCAGGGAGAGAAAAGAGGGTGTATCTCCTTCCATTCCCCAGGATACATCCGGATAAACTGCACCTAATGGACCGTGCCCCTGCTGAATATTTTGTGCCAGCCAGGAATTGCTGATTGTCTCGTTGTTAATACCTTGAATAAAAGAGTTAATAGCGGTCCAGGTAGCACTACCGTAATGATCGCCAGGCGTTACAATGTAAAACAAGTCGGGGAAATTATTTCGAATCCATATACCGCTGTCGTCCTGATCAGAGATCGTATAAACCCTTAGCTTGGAGATTAATCGTTCAGCTTCTTTTGCAGATTTGGTCTGTTCAATTTTATAAAGTGCCTGGGCAAGGGTATTAACACCTCCCCAAACTGAAACCCAGAGCGGACGATCGTCATCCTTTTCCAGTTCCTGAATGATCCAATCCGAACCCTCCGAGTCTTTCCCCTCGCCTACCCCCAGCATACCGTATTCAGGCAGGCCCTGTTTCACCATTTGTAAAAGCTGGTTGGCGGTGGGGAAATTATTATCATGTTTCAATAAGTTTGGATGTACCTCGCCATAGGCTTTGATAATCCTTTTTATTGATTCGGGATTGACTTCTGTTCTATGCCAACAGGAGGTTGTTGCAATCAGTCCCTTAATATCAATTTCGTTCGAATATAAAAGTAGCCGGACAAAGGATTGTGTATCATCAGGATCAGCTTCAATGTCAGAAAGTATAATCACCTGGTTTTTTTGATTCGATCGCCCAGAAAGGGAACTGAAAACCAAGGAAAATAGTAATATAAATACTAAGTTTCTCATGATCTGATTTTTAAATGAATTAGCCTGTTCTATAATTATAAAATAATTCCTTCAACCCTTACTTCCTCAATTTCCTTTAATTTAATCCCAGTCATATTTCCTAATATAAAAAACGCAAATATATCGAAATCAATTAAAAGGAGAACACAATTATCACCCAGCTTCTAGCGGAAATGATCCGCAAGATTGCCGAATGGTAGGTTTTTATATATTTTCCAAACCCAATTGGCTTTTTATTCAGCATATGTGTGATGATGAAGCTTCACTAGAGCCGCAAGCTCAAAGAATAATGGTGAACAGCTCTTATCCAAAAAAAGAATGTAGGAGCAATACTTCCAAATTAAGCACCCTTCATTTACTCGCTAAGACCTTGGTCAGGTAGAGCCATCAACTCTAACGTGATTGCATTTAGTTTTTAAAATAGAGAAATGGGTAACCTCATAGTCACTCAATTCCAGAGCAATATATCACTAAATCGTTGAGACACACGTTATATGAAAATTGTTCTGTTATGAGTTCTTGTTGCATAAATTCTCCTCCTAGTAACTTTCAGGCGGGCCAGGGTAGTAAAGTGGAGGTAATTTTTTCATACCTGTTGTGTTAAGATTAAGAGGAGTTTATAAATTTCAATGATACAACGCTTTTAGATCCCACCTAAAAAATGACCTTATTATGGCAATTGATTATTAGGATGAAACAATAGGCTGTGAAACCAAAATTTTCAGGAAGAATCTTGACTAACATTTCGAAATACTTCGAAATTTATTATATTTCCAAATTAAGTCTATGATTCTTTTATTAAAAACAGTATTGTTAAATTTTTATAAATTAATGGAGTTTATCATACTCTCTTGCACCATTTCTTATAGACTATGTTCAATTTGTTAAAGAACAATAAATGGCAATGGATTTATTTTATGAAAATTATAATAAGATACTTGATCGATGGAACAAATTCTTGCTGATTTTTAGAAGCCAATAAAAATTATGTCATTATAAAATAAAAAGCAACCATAATTCAAATTATAATCATAATGAAACAATTAACCCAAATTATCCTAATATTATGAAAAGAAACAGGCTTTTTTATGCACGTATTTTTTATCTGAAATCAATACTTTTAGTATTGATGCTTGGATTTGGAATATTATTGCCAAATTCAGTCCATGCTCAGGAACCTATCTCCGTGCAAGGAGTTATTAAGGATTCCAGAGGAGATCCTATGCCAGGTGTAAACATTGTTGAAAAAGGAACAATGAATGGTACCATTACCAACGTCGACGGCCAATACAGTATTGAATTGGAGTCTGCTGACGCCGTCCTAAGCTTTTCTTCGATTGGATATCTTACGGAAGAAATACCTGTGACTGGCAAAAATATACTAGACCTTGTAATGGCAGAGGATTTTCTGTCATTAGAAGAAGTTGTGGTGATTGGCTATGGTGAAAAGAAGAAGGAAAGTGTTGTTGGAGCCATAAGTCAGGCAGATGGAGAAAACCTTATGAAAGCTGGAGGAGTAACCAATGTGGGTGAAGCTCTTCAGGGACGTATACCCGGGGTTACAACCATTATAGGTAACAATCAACCCGGTGAAAATGATATTAAAATTTTCATTCGTGGTCAAAGTTCATGGAATGGAGAAGGTCAGCCTCTTATACTTGTTGACGGAATTGAACGTAGTTTGGCTGATATTGACATGAGTGAAATCGATAAGATTTCCGTACTGAAGGATGCTTCAGCAACAGCTGTATTTGGTGTAAAAGGTGGCGATGGTGTAATTCTGGTGACAACAAAAAGAGGAAAGTTGGGAAAACCAAAACTAAGTATCTCATACAATGCTACCGTAAAGATGTACTCAAAACTGCCTCAAAAACTTAATTCTTATGATGCTTCTTTAATTGCGAATGAGGCTATCATGCGGGAACTTATGTATGACCCAACTGTTTGGAATGATTATCTCCCGTTGGAAATAGCAGACAAATACAGGAATCCGACAACAACTGAAGAGAGTTACATCTATCCAAATGTTGATTGGGAAGATGTAGTTCTGAAAAATTATGCCACGGATCATCGGGTAAATCTTTCAGTCGAAGGAGGTTCTGATTTTGCGAGATATTTTGGTAGTTTATCCTATCAGACAGTTGGCGATATTTTCAATGGTAAAGCTTATGATAATGGCAAAGGCTATTCTTCAGAGTATTCTTATGATCGATTTAACTATCGGTCGAATCTGGACTTTGACATCACTAAAACAACGAAATTCTCGGTAAATCTGGCTGGTTACTATGGAGTTCAGGAAATACCGAATGATGATATGAATGTACCTCTATTCTCGATATATAGTCTTGCCCCTTCTATTTATACACCTGTTTATCCCGATGGCTATTATGGAAGGGCTGCATCGTATGACTGGGGTAATCAGAATCCCGTTGTTGTTCTTAGTAGTACAGGCTATAAAACATATCATAAATTCCAGGTTAATAGCGATTTTGTACTGCAACAGGACCTTAGCTTTATCACCAAAGGTTTAAGCATAAAGGGAATATTTTCATATGATAATTATATGCAAAGTTTGCAGGAATTAAGCGATCCTTCTATTGGACAGGTACCTAATGTATTCTTTCGGGTTTACGACAGGGAGGGAAATGAATCCATTGTAACACCTCTCGGAAATAACGATTTTGACTTTGTAATACAGCCCTGGAATTTCGAACAGATTGAAGCTGAGGACAAAGAAAGAACCCAGAGGCTAAACTATGAGTTGTCTATCTATTACAACCGTATCTTTGCTGAAAAACATAATTTCTCTGCCCTTTTTCTTTTCAAAAGGGAAAAGTTTACAGAAGATGATAATCCGCTGGATGATGACGATTTACATATATATGGCGGATTTCCCAGTTTTAGAGAAGATTGGGTAGGACGATTAACTTATGATTATGATACAAGGTATTTTATTGATATTAATGGCGCTTACAATGGTTCAGAGAAATTCGGACCAGGCTATCGGTTTGACTTATTCCCATCGGCGGCACTGGGTTGGATGATTTCCAACGAGTCCTTTATGAGCAATATGGTATGGTTAGACAAACTGAAAGTAAGGGGTTCGTATGGATTGGTTGGAAATGACAAATTCTATAATGAGGATGGCTCACCAAGAAGGTTTAAATATATAACTCAATGGGGCGTTGGAGGAAGAGCTTATCTGGTTCCAAGCCAATTTAACGGACTGTCTCCTTATGAGTGGTATTCTGAGGCTTCTGTAGGAAATTCGGACATTCACTGGGAAACATCCCGTAAAACGAATATTGGTGTTGAATTCACCATATTTAGAAATATATTTTCTGCCGAATTCGATTATTTTCTGGAAGATCGTGATAATATAATGATATATGGCGTAGACCGCAGTGTCCCAACATTTTATGGAATTGAGCCTCCTGATTTTAATGCTGGTGAGGTAAAAGTCAAAGGTTATGAATTGGTTTTAGGCTTCAATTATCGTTTTAGCAATAGCCTTACAGTTCATACAGACTATGCCATAACAGTTGCCAAGGATAAGGTTATTTATGCAGAAGACCCAGAATTTACGCCTGATTATCAGAAAAAAGCAGGTTACCCGATTGACCAACCAACAAGTGCTATTCCAGGCGATATTATACAAAGCTGGGATGATATTTATATGGCCACACCGCTTGCGTCGGGTCAGGCAATGCGTCGGATCGGCTATTACGATTTAGTAGACTTTAATATCGATGGTCTATATGATGGTGCTTACGACAATGCTCCATTTGGGTATCCTACCCGTCCTCAGAAAACATGGAGCTTAACAGCAGGTTTGGGTTATAAAGGTCTGAATTTCATGATCCTGTTTTATGGCACACAAAATGCACATCGTGTATATAATACGTCCGCTTTTACCGGTCAGGAATATTTATTCTATGAACATCGTCTCGGTTATTGGTCGAAAGATAATCCGGAGTCTACCACAACCCTGGATCCCTGGTCAAATACGCAGGCAGCCAATGACCCAAACAGGAACTGGTACGATGCTTCATTGGTACGTTTAAAAACTATCGAAATATCGTATGATATTCCAAGTAAGATATGCGAAAAAATGAAAATTGGAGGACTGCGGATATTTGTGAATGGAAACAACCTGTACCTCTGGTCTGATATGCCCGACGACAGGGAATATAACACCCGTACTGGTACGGACTACCGGGGCGACTATCCAACCATGAAAAGGTTCAATTGTGGTATAAACTTAAATTTCTAAATCTATCGAAATGAAAAATCTACGATATAATATACTATTTATAATGGTGCTGTTGTCTTTTGCCGGCTGCGAAGACTACCTTGATAAAGCACCTGAGTCTACACTAGCGGGTGAAGATGTTTTTAAGGACTTTGTTCATGCACAGGGCTTTGTAGAAGAAATGTATGCCTATGTAGTTGATTATGCCCAGGGAGGACACTGGGAGACTGATTACTTATTAGGTGACGATGCCATGTGTAATGAAACCTGGTTAGGAAGCGGTGCTATTGACAGAGGTGATTTTTATGGTTTAATTCAACCGGGAGGTTTTAATTATTTTGTCACGCATGATGAGCAGACTAATTCTCCTAGTAATCAGGGCCCATTTGATAGGCTTGGAATTTATGATGGAGCAGTTAGAGGAATTCGGAAGGCTAATCTGGCAATTGAGAATATTGATAAAATGGTAGATGCTACTCAGGCAGAAAGGGATGTTATTCTTGGGCAGGCCTATTTCTTCCGGGCATTTTTTCACCTGGAGATAATGAAATTCTGGGGTCGTTTCCCATACATTGATATGGTTATTAGTGACGATTTTGCATTGACTCGTCCTGATACATACAGGGAAAGTGCATTAAGGGCTTATGAAGACTTTATGCTGGCAGCAGAACTTTTGCCCATTGATTGGGATAATGAGCCCTACGGGCAATATACACTTGGAGAAAACAGAGGAAGGGTGACAAAAGGAGCGGCTTATGGCTATGCAGGTAAAAACCTGCTAATTGCTGCAAGTCCGTTGATGAAAGGTACCCAAAATACTTATGATTATGACAGGGAATTGGCCAACATGGCTGCAGATGCCTTTGCTGAAGTATTAAAACTCGACGATGCAGGCGTATACGATCTTTTGCCATGGGATAGAATGGAAGAAGCATTCTGGGAAGTTCCCTCACCCATGGAATGGCCGGGAAGTAGTGAATATATTTTTAATAATACCGCCGGCCACGACTGGGCACAACGGAACCGGTTCGCTCTTTTATGTATGCCTAATTCCATTACCGGGAATAAGGGTTCCGATATAATCCTTAGTCCTACCCACAATTATATTTACAATAATTTTGGAATGGCCAATGGATTATCCATTGAAGATGATTTAAGCGGAAATTATGGTCCATCGACCTATGATCCCTCAGATCCATTCAGCAACCGCGATCCAAGATTTTATAAATGGCTTATTATAGATGGAGATACTTTGGCAGACCGGAGTCTTACGGAGGCTGATTCCAATTTTATGGCAAGGCTTTATGTTCGTGGTGCTCACGATAATTATGGAAACCAAAGAGGTTCTCAAACAGGATATTTTTTCAAGAAATATTATCCTACCTATTCTGGAGTGTGGTATACAGCTCCAAGGGATGCAGCTATGCCATGGCGCATCAGGATGCGACTTACTGATATTTACCTTATGTATGCAGAAGCCTTGCACGCAGGTCAGCAAAGCGCTACTGTTGCTCCTGCATCCTATGCTCTTACCGCTGAGCAGGCGCTGAATGTTTTACGTGATCGTTGCGGTGTGCCTCATGTACATTCGTCGATTGTGGCTGATCCAAACAAATTTATGGATGAAATCAGAAGAGATCGGGCTGTTGAATTATCCTTTGAAGGACACCGATGGGTGGATATACGTCGCTGGTCTGTTGCACATCTGGATAGATACAGAATAAAAATAGGTTTGGATTTTCCTAAAGATCATTCTTACTATACAGAGGTTGTACTTTTTGATCGAGTGTGTCAATACCCAAAACATTATTGGCTTCCATTCGAAACTTCGCAGACCAGGATTTATGAAGGATTCCCGCAAAATCCTGGTTGGTAGGTGTCTCGATCAGTTTTAATTAAACACGAAAAATAAAATGAAAAACAAGATAAAATATAAACTTCAGCTAGGTGTTCTTGTTGGTATCGCTATGTTGTTTGCAGCCCTGTCTGCCATGGCACAAACTGAAGAAATAACGGTATCAGGAACACTCATTGATGAACAAGGAAACTCCCTGAATGGTGTACAAGTCTTTGCACCCCAAGGAGAAAAGGCTATTTCAGATTCTACCGGATACTTTGAGATCATCGCCCAAGCTGGCTCATCCTTACTTTTCGAAAAAGAAAATTATGATTCCCAAATTTTGTCAGTATCTGAGTTACAACAACAAGTTACTCTGAATAAGTCGGCTCTTCTGGCTACAGAAAATGATCTGATAAAAATGGGTATCATAACAAGATATAAGCGGGAAATGACCGGAGCAGTTTCTACTATTTCGCCAAAAGATCATATTACCTATGATCACACACAATATGTACGGGATTATATTCAGGGATTGCTTCTTGGAGTGCAAGGCTCTAACAATATCAGGGGATTGGGTAATGCGCTGTTTGTGATTGATGGTGTAATCGGTCGCGATCCCGATATTTTAAACATGGATGAAATTGATCAGATTACTGTGCTCAAAGATGCCAATGCAGTTGCATTGTATGGAAATCAGGCAGCCAATGGTGTTATCGTTATCAATACCAAACGTGGGCAAGTAAATAAGAGGATTGCCAATATTAATTTACGTTATGGTGTTCGGACACCTATTGAATTACCAAAGTACGTTGGCTCTGCCGAATATTTGGAACTCTATAACGAGGCCCGTGTCAACGATGGTTTAGAGCCCTCATTCGATCCTTTACTTATTGAAGAATACAGATCCGGTAGAAATCCGTACCGATATCCCAATGTTGATTATTATTCGAATGAGTATTTGCGGACTTATGCATCAAGAGCTGATGTTATCACTGAATTTTCAGGTGGCAATACAAAATCACAATATTATGTAAACATGGGTTGGAACTTTGATCAGTCTCTTGTAAAGCTTAATCCAGATGTTAATGTGGGTTCAAATCGTTTCAATATCAGGGGTAATATTGATTTCAAGGTGAATGACTGGATAAGGAGTAGCCTGGACGCAGTTGCTATTATGAGCAGCAATAAAACGGCATTAATTGATTGGTTTGAGGCAGGTACTTCTGCAAAACCTCATACTCATGCGCCTCTTTTACCCCCTTCTATGATGATAGACACTTCTGAAAGTGGTACACTTACAAGTCAGCTTGAGGCTGCAAACCTATATAATGGTATGCTCCTAGGAACCTCTCAGGCCTATCCGGGTGATACACTTATTGCCAATACATTGGCAGGCGGATATTTAAAATCGAATTTTCGATCTACTCAGTTCAATAATTCCATCGATTTCGATTTAAGTATGATAACTGAAGGATTATCAGCCAAAACTTATTTGAGTTTCGATTTTTATGATGCATATGATTTATTCATAGTGAATAAATATCAACGCTACCAACCCAATTGGATGGGCGATTCAATTGTGAGCCTTACTTCCTATGGTAGTATTGATCGTAAAGACATCACTGAACAAGTATCTACTCAAGGCTTTGTGACCCGGCTCGGTTTTTATGCTTTATTAAACTACCAGAAATCTATTAAGGAAAACCATGGAATAAACGCAACTTTAGTAGGGTATATAAATTCTCATAAGCAGTATGAAGTAATTCAAACCGACAAGAATTCTCATATTGGATTGCAGTTGTCTTATGATTTCAAGAAGAAATTTTTTGTTGATTTTAGTTCTGCTTATGTGCATTCAATTAAACTTCCGGAGGGGAACAGAGGAGGCTTTTCACCTACAGTAGGTGTTGCTTACATCTTGAGCGAAGAAGGCTTTTTAAAGAGAAATGAGTTCATTAACTTTTTAAAAGTGAAAGCAACCGCCGGAATAATCAGATCGGATATTGGAATTTCTGACTATTATCTTTATGACGAAAGTTATACGGAGGGCAACTGGTACACTTGGGCTGATGGTACATACAACAGCAGAACAAGGGATATTTCTCAGGGAGCTAATGATGAGATGACATTTGAGGATCGTCTGGATCTGAATTTAGGCTTTGATAGTTATTTAATGAATTCTTTGTGGTTAGAATTTAATTTCTTCAAAACCAATAAAGATAAACAGCTAACAGAGCTGGAAGCTGAATACCCCTCTTTCTATTCTGTTTTTAACTCATATGCCAATTACAATAAAGATAGCTATACAGGTTTTGAGCTTGGCCTGGAATATTTAAAAACTTTCAATGATTTTTCAGTTAAAGCCGGATTGAATATCCTGTACTCCAAATCGGAAGTTATGAAACGTAGCGAGGTTTATGATTATGATTACCTGAACCGCGTAGGTAATCCGGTTGATGCCTATTTCGGTCTTGTGGACGAAGGTTTCTATTCTACCGATGATTTCAGTACTGATGAATCAGGAAATTATGTACTGAACGAAAACCTGCCTGTTCCTGCATTTGGAGCTGTCCAACCAGGCGATATCAAATATGTGGATCAGAATAATGACGATGTTATTGATGAAAACGATCAAAAGTATATCGGGCAATGGCGACATCCGTGGTCTTATGGTATTAATATGAAACTCTCATATAAACGACTTAGTTTATTTATCCTGGGTATTGCCCAAACCGGGGGAGAAAACTTGCTTGAAAACGATTATTACCGGATAGATGGGAACGATAAATACTCTGAAGTTGCTTTAGATCGCTGGACTCCTGAAACAGCAGCTACTGCTAAATATCCAAGATTGTCCTCAATCAGTAATACTAATAATTACCGGTTATCGTCTTTTTGGTTGTATGATAACAGCTATTTCGATATTGAGCGTATACAACTTACTTATGAATTAAGTGAAAAGACTTGCAGGAAACTTAAAATGAAAGCCCTGAGTGTAAATATTGCTGGAGCTAATGTGTTTAGATTCTCAAAAAATAAAGAATACCAACAATTAAATATTGGATCAGCACCTCAGTACCGATATTATACTATTGGGCTAAGAACATCATTCTAATTCAAAAAAACAGATAAATGAAAAATCTATTTAAATACATAGCATTAATACTATTCTTTGCAGGCCTTTTATCCTGTGAAGATATATTTGAGCCTATTGACGAAAACAGACTGTCTCCTGACT
The DNA here is from genome assembly GCA_964592225.1 of uncultured Bacteroidales bacterium. Taxonomy (GTDB): domain Bacteria; phylum Bacteroidota; class Bacteroidia; order Bacteroidales; family UBA10428; genus UBA10428. Next base: position 30,133 of record CAZQCO010000024.1, on the reverse strand, counting down.
ATGTTGGATCAGATCCTGAATCGGCTGAAGGAATTCTTTTACATGCCTATACAGGTCTAATCTCACACAATTATTTTACTGTTGCTGCGACAGATGATGCTGTAAATAATAACTTAGGTGATGAATATAGTCGTATGGCTACCGGACAATTATCTTCACAGTACAATCCGGCACAACGATGGAATAAATATTCCGAGATCTTCTACATAAATAAGTTTATTGATATCGTTGAAAGAGATAGTGTTCGATGGCACCTAAACGACACGGTTAACCTGCTCTTTAAAGAGCGTTTACTGGGTGAAGCTCTGGCATTACGCGGAATATACCATTTTTACATTCTCCAGGCTCATGCGGGTATAGGTACTTCCGGTCAGTTATTAGGAATACCATACTATGAGAAATTCCTGACCATTGATGATGAATTTAATATTCCACGTTTATCTTTCGAAGCAACTATCACTAAAATTATTGCCGATTTAGATAATGCCATTACTTTGCTGCCTATGGATTACTCCGATGACGAAGTTGATGTGTTACCAAAACACCAGGGATATAATTTCGGACAATATGTAATTGTTAATGGATCCCAGTATGCTTTAAGAGTTTCGGGTAAAATAGCAAGGGCTGTAAAAGCACGTGTTGAACTATTTGCAGCAAGTCCGTCATACTTAAATGGCGCTGGTCATTACGAGAAAGCCGCTAATATTGCAGCCGAACTCATTAATATGGTCGGGGGAGTGTCCGGGTTAAATCCTAATGGCGTTGAGTGGTATCTTACGGATGCTAATTTAAGAGGAGACGAAAATCTTTGGCGTTCTACTATTGAAGGAAGCGGATCTTCCTGGTTGGAGGAGGCCAATTACCCACCTTCTCTTAATGGAAGTGGAAATATTAATCCTTCACATAATTTAGTCAGTGCATTCCCAATGGCTAATGGTTTTCCTGCTACTGAAGCTAATGGCTATGATCCTCAAAATCCCTATGATAATCGTGATCCTCGTCTTGAAGCTTTTATTCTGTGTAATGGAGGTTCGCTATATAGCGGAACAAATATAATTACCGGACAGGGTGGTGGTATTGACAGGGTTGATTCGATCTCTGAAATATCTTCCCGTACAGGATATTATTTGAAAAAGCTATTGAAGTACAATGATGTCAGGATAAACGACGACGGTACTGTTGTAGCAAGCAGACATCTTGACGTTTATCTTAGATACACAGAGCTGTTTCTTATCCTGGCCGAAGCTGCCAATGAAATTGGTGGACCCGACTATACTGTTGAAGGTCTTTCTGCAAGAGATATTATCGCAGCTATTCGGGAAAGGGCCGGTATAACTCAGCCAGATGAGTATTTGGCTACTATTACTTCTAAAGAATTAATGCGTACCCTTATTCAGAACGAGCGTCGGTTAGAACTTTGTTTTGAAGGACACCGATTCTGGGACTTGCGTCGATGGGGACTTTCACTAAATGAAAGCGCATCCGGATATTTTCATGATGGTTCACAATATGTGGAAATCCCGGTTGTTGAAACCCGCGATTATCCTGTATATGCTAAATATCTGCCTATACCAAATAGCGAGATATTAAAGTTCTCTGCTCTTGAACAAAATCAAGGTTGGTAGAGATTAAGAAATTAATTTTATGAAATTGAAAAATATATATATAATGAAAACGAAATTGTTTCTAATAATCGCGGTACTTTTTAGTATTGTGGCTTGCGAAAACCAGGATACTGATTTTGATGATTTTGGAACTACCTCTTGTTATTTTCCGTTTCAAACACCTGCCAGGAGCCTTATTCTGGGTAAATATGATCTGGGTTTTAACGATAACGATAATTTACATCGATTCGAGATTGGTGTAACAATGGGTGGAGTGTATGAGAATACCGAAGACCGAACCGTTTATTTCGAATTGGCTCCTCAACTGCTTCAGGATAATGATTCTATTGTGAAGGTACTTCCGGCAAGTTATTACACAATCGAAACATCTAGTCCGGTTACAATTCCTGCGGGTTCATTTAAAGGAAGGATCTTGGTTCAACTAACTGATGCCTTTTTCGATGATACCCTTTCTTTTGCACCTCTTAATGAAGTTAATTATGTAATACCCTTGTTGATTACAGGAGTTGTGAACCTTGATACAGTTCTTAGCGGAAATCCTTTAGTTCCTAATCCATCAAGATTGATAGCCGGGGATTGGGCAACTCCTCCAAAAGATTACACTCTTTATGGAATTAAATTCATCAATAAGTACCATGCTATGTATTTGCGGCGAGGTGTTGATGCAATGACTCCTGCTGGCGGAACGACTGTTCTGAGTCCTTATCATGCTGAATATGTTGAAAGGGATGAACTGGTAATGGTTACAACAACCGGGAATCATAGCGTGGAATTATCTAATATAGTTCGCCGGGGTTCCCAATCAAGTCCCGGCTCGGTCAGTATTGAACTCCTGTTCGATAGTAGCGAAAATTGCACCATTCAAAGTTTTACAAACGATCCCTATAATGTTACCGGAACAGGAAAATTTGTTGAAAATGGCGGTTTCTGGGGTGGCGAGGAACATGATGCATTGTTCCTTGAGTATAGTTATACCGACCTGGTAAATAACGAAACCCATGTTGTTAACGATACATTGGTTGTTCGTGACAGAAATGTAGTATTTGAAGAGTTTGTATTAGAATAAACTCAGGATAAGGATTGATAATTAGTGAGGGTGTCATTTTTTTTGCACCCTCATTTTTGTTGATACTCAAGCCCAAATTTGTGCTTAATAACTTGCTTCACTCTGATGAAGCTCTGAGATTGCTTAGCATGGAATAGTGCAATAGCTATTCCCACTTGGAATCTGAGGTGTAATAGATTTGCGAATACTTCAATATTATTCTCAAACTTTTTGAGTGGTTTTGGTGAGTAAAAATCTCTTAACTAACTAATTGGCAAATCTTTATTGAGATAAATTTAATTTAGACTCTTATTATGATAACTTTTATGATCCAAATCTGTTGATCTTCATAAGGTAAAGGAGTTGATTGTTTGCATAATAGCGCTGTATTTTTACAAAAAAAACACTATTATTAAGACACATCTATTGACCTCCGAAATCCTGCTTTCGGCAGACAGATTTAGCGACGAAGATATTTCTTCTTAAAAAGAATGTTTACAACTTGCAACTAATAGGCTTTTCACACCTACCCGCTTGAAAAAATTAGTTTTTAAGAACATAAAACGTAAACTAGCACTTTTGGTCTATGATAACCCAAAGCAACTTTAACATAATGCACATACACTTTGTCCATCGAAGTATTGCGAACTGAAGAATAAATGTCGAACCAATCCCGATAGCGAAGCGTATCGGGAACGGCATAATGTTTATTTGCCATCGCACAGTTTTAAGTTCTATTTAGCTTAAGTACTTATAAATCAATTACTTGATTGCAATAACGCAAAAGTATACGCAAATTGCTCACATTTTTAATTGATTTTAAAGGTGTTCGCGATCCGCTGAAAAAGCGGATTCACTCATATGGTCGCTCAACCTGCCTGGACGGCAAGTAGATCTACCGTAAATTGCTTTAGTAAATGTAATAATTTTTGAATATCCTAAAATCCCTGGCTTATTTATATTGATTGCTGGGCACAAAGCCGTGTGTCCCTTGTTAACACAGGGTATTAATGTGCATAAGTTGATTGAAATGGTAACAAAACTCTAATAGAGATGATAGACTTTAGATAAATACCGAAACGTACCAATCCCTGAAGGATGAAGGGTGAAGATTGGAAGACTAACAGAAAGTAAAGATCCAAATCTTGATATCAAATGCTTTTTCACTATACCTGCTAGGAATTAGTAAAAGAGCAGAAAACTAAAAATGAAATAATAATAACTCAATCTTGTTTTAATTCAAGATCTGTTAATAATATGATATTCAATTAGTTACAAATTATGCTATTTTTTTGGTTAGTTGTATGTATTTAGTAGAAATATTATACATTTGTTACAGCAACCTATATTAAAAATTTTGAAACCAAGCTTACCCTATAATGATAAACAGTTAATTATCAAGCTTAAAAGAGGAGATAGAAAAGCTTTTGAAACTATTTTCTATCGATATAAAGCCAGATTATATTATTTTGCTCTTGGATATCTTCATTCTAAAGATGATGCTGAAGAAATTGTGCAAACTACTTTCGTCTCACTTTGGGAGCACAGGCACCTTATAATAGAAAAATTACCTATCAAAAACTATCTTTTTAGAATTGAGGTTAATTCAATATACAACTACTTAAAGTATCAAGCAGTTCGTAGGAAGTACGAAGAACGAACTTTAAAGACAGTTACTATAACTGAAAATTATACTGAAGATTATCTTCATGAAGAGGAATTGTCAAAAGCTCTTGGTGATATAATTAAGCAGCTTCCTGAAAGACAAAGGGAAGTATTTAATTTGAGCCGCCGGGATGGCATGTCACATGGAGAAATAGCCAATAGTCTCGGACTTTCCATTCGTTCAGTCGAAAACCAGGTATATCGATCACTTAAATTCATTAGAGAAAAATTAAAACGTGAATATTCCATTTAGCAACAGAATATAAATTTTCAATTATTGCTTTAATAATCTGAGTTAGTTCACATTAGTAATTAATCCTTTCTGACAATCCTATTATCGGTAGGATTTCTCATGTTCTTATCTGATAGGAATCTGATTTATAGAGTTCTTGATTCAATAAAAAAGAATAGAATTGAATGAGTAGTTAGCAGTATCTGGTTGTATTAATATATGTAAGATAATTCAATTTAATATTATTCAAATACTACAGTTGATGAATTTCGATGTTCTTAAAAAAATCTTAGAAAAGTATAAAAAACAGACCTGTTCTGCTGAGGAGATGCAATTGCTGGATCAGTGGCTTGAAGATGATAATAATGCAGAGCAGATAAAAGAGACCCTTCTGAATGATCTTCACAATTTTAAAGTACCTATTGGAAATGTAGAAAGAAAAAGTTTTGTATCTACATTTGATGCGATTAAAAAGAAGATTTTAGAAGATGAACGAAAATTTGGATGGATAGACAAAACATCTACTATTCGGTCCTTCAGTATTTCCTATCTTCTTAAAGTAGCTGCTATATTAGTATTGTTTTTTTCAGCTGGTTCAGCATTGAGTTATCTCTATCTAAATAAGCCTGATAAAAATATTATCACGTATAACGAAATAAAAGTTCCCCTTGGAGCCAGATCTGAAGTAATGCTGCCTGACGGTACAAAAGTATGGTTAAATGCTGGCAGCCGAATACGCTATCAAAATCTTTATAATAACAGTAACAGGGAAATATGTCTTGAAGGAGAAGCCTATTTCGAGGTGGCCAAGAATGAACTTTTACCTTTTACTGTTAGAACAGGCGATTTAGATGTTGTTGCGTTGGGTACTAAATTTAACGTCAAGGCATACTGTGAGGAAGGAATTATTGAAACTACGCTTGTTGAAGGCAAGATTTCCATACAAAGCAATCGTGAATCAGATAAACACAATAAAAACAAAGTATTTTTGGAACCAAGTCAAAAGGCGGTTTATGTAAAAGACCAACAAGAACTTAGAATCGTGGAGATCAACGACATTAAAAGAATAATTCCGGAGTTTACAAATCCTGAAAGTGGCAATTTATATATTGCTTCAAAGATTGATCCTGCACCAATAATTGCATGGAAAGACGATAAACTCATTTTCAGAAGTGAAGAATTAATAAGTCTTACTACAAAGCTTGAGAGAAAATACGATGTTTCCATTTCGTTTGAATCTGATGCAATAAAATGGTACAAGTTCACAGGTACTTTAGAAGACGAAACACTAACACAGGTATTGGATGTAATAAAGCTGGCAGCTCCTATTGATTATAAACTCAAAGGAAAGCATGTAACAATATATGAGAACACCCGAATGACACGCAAATTTATTCACTACTTAAAATCAAATAACCAAACGATACCTGAATAATAACCTAAAAACAATAAAGAGCCTATGACGTAGCTAAAAAAACGAAAAAAAGGAACAGATAAAATCATCTGTTCCCCTTAAATTTTGTCAAACAAAAGCAGCGCATGAAGTTTTAGCAGACAATGCATGCACTGTAAAGTCTAACAATTAACCTATACAAATCTATGAAAAATTCTGTCTTAAAACGAGATTTTCTCTATAAAGGAAAACTCAAAAAGATTCTTTTAATCATGAACCTAACATTCTTACTCTCAATTCTTCTAACATTAAATCTGAGCGCCAGTTTGTACTCGCAGAGCACAAAGTTCAGTTTAGATTTAAATGGTAAAACAATACGTGAGGTTTTCCAAATTCTTGAAGAGGGAAGTAAATTCAGGTTTTTTTACAACGATGAATTCAAATATATCGATCAGGTTGTTGACTTGAAGGTAGACAATGAAAACGTTGAACAAATCCTTGCAAGACTTTTTGAGACTTCAGATATAACCTACAGAGTATTGGATAATAATCTGGTTGTTCTCACAATCAAAAACAATATTTTGCAAGCCAGTATTAAGGGTAAAGTTATTGATGCAGGATCGGGAGAAGCCTTGCCAGGTGTCAATGTGTTAATTAAAGGTACAACACGGGGCGCCATTACCGATACTGAAGGCAACTATACAATTGAAGCTGAAACCGGTGAAATTTTGGTTTTTAGCTATATTGGTTATTTCGAACAGGAAATACTGGTAAGAGATCAAACAGAAATCAATGTGAATCTCTCTCAGGACATTGAAAGCATTGATGAAATAGTAGTGGTTGGTTATGGTGTTCAAAAAAAATCCGTAGTTACAGGCTCCATATCAACAGTATCGTCTAATGAAATTACCCAGAATGTTTCATCAAGTGTTGAATCTGCCCTGCAAGGACTGGCAGCTGGTTTATATGTTGTAAACAATGGAGCTCCGGGAGCAGATCCGATTGTTAGAATTCGTGGTAATGGCTCGATCAGTTATGACGCAGAACCTTTATACGTAGTCGATGGATTTCCGACAACCGATATCCGGAGTTTTGACGCAAGGGACATTGAATCAATTGAAATTCTGAAAGATGCAAGCGCCTCGGCAATTTATGGGTCCAGGGCAGCAAATGGCGTAATACTTATTACAACAAAAAAGGGGACTATGGATGGCAAGGTGCATGTTAATTTCAATGCAATGTATGGTGTTCAGATGTTACAAAAAAAACTTGACCTGCTGACAAGAGATGAATATGTTCAGTATGCCACAAATATGAGCACTGTGAGTGGTACCGTTTTACCTGATCGACTTGATCCCACTAACTTCAATCAACCGATATACGAAGGAGCAACACAAACATATGCCCAAACAGAAACTGACTGGCAGAACGAATTATTCAAACCTGCTCCTATCGGACAGGTGGATCTTTCTGTTTCGCTTAGTAACGATAAGTCAGTTTATTATAGTTCTGTAGGCTACCTTAATCAAAACGGAATAATGGTGGGTACAGGATTTCAAAGGATCAATTTCCGATTCAATTCAGAACATCAATTGGCCAAATGGGTTAAATTTGGTCAAACCTTATTCTACTCATCAGGTGACCGGGAAGACGAAAAAAGAAGTCAGGGACGTTCGAATGTGATGCACATGATAAGAAGTGTGCCTTACATGCCGGTAAAAGATCCTACAAAATTAGGCGGATATGTAGCACCTGATAATAGCGACGGAACCGATCCTGACAACCCTGTGAAAGTTCAAAATCTATACAGAGCCACTACACTTGCGAGAAAGCTATTTGGTACAATTTATATGGATATCAAAATTACCGATTTCCTGAGTTTTAAATCGACGGCAGGTTTGGATAATACAAAAACAACCAACATTACAGGTGAGCCAATTCATAATGATGGATTCTTTTCTCTTTCATCAGCAACAACTCGCAGACAAGAAGATGATGATAATTCTTTACTTTTCACGAATCAGTTCACTTTTGATAAGGATTTTGGCGACCATAATTTAAATATAATAGCAGTTGCTGAGCAACAATCAGCTACTTACAATCGGATGTACATTAGTGGAAATCTTCCTACAAATGCTGTTATTGAACTTACAGGATTAAGCAACATTACGGCAAACGGTCGTAAAGAAGAAAATCTTCTGCTGTCGTATCTGGGAAGAATAAACTACGGATTCAAAGAAAAGTATCTGCTTTCGGCTGCTATTCGTGCCGACGGATCTTCAAAACTGGCTACAGGAAATAAGTGGGGTTATTTCCCCTCGGTTTCTGTGGGTTGGAAAATTAGTGAAGAGGCATTTTTAAATTCAGTTGAGTCACTTACACTTTTAAAATTAAGAGCCGGATGGGGTGTTGTTGGATTTAATGGTATTGGTAATTACGATTGGCAATCGCTTATATTGGCGAATACCAACTACGTTTTAAACAATACAGCGGTAGAAGCATCTTACTTCAACGCAATTTCTAATCCTGATTTAAAATGGGAGGAATCCACAACAACCAATGTAGGATTGGATTTAGCAATGTTTAAAAACAAATTCACATTTACAATAGATTACTTCAATAAAATTACCGATAACCTGATTCTCGCTGTCCCTTATGCCACTTCATTGGGATATACCGCAGACTATTTTGCCAATATTGGGAAAATGAAAAACTGGGGAATGGATTTTGAGGCAAGTTATTGGTTAACACAAGGTGATTATAGGTCTAAATTTTCGGCAAACCTGTCATTTGTTAGAAACGAGGTATTAAATTTGGCAACACCAACTTCAACAATATTTGCCGGACAGCATCCTGACTTTGGTGGTGGAGATATTACCCGAACAATTGCCGGAGAACCAATTCAATCGTTTTATGGATGGGAAGTAGAAGGCATATTCCAGAGCGATGCGGAAGTTGCAGCTGCTGCGGTTCAAACGCCAAGAAGCGACCCGGACGATCCGGCAACCGGAACCTCGGCAGGGGATATTCGTTTTAAAGACCTGAATGGTGACGGTGTAATAAACGGAGATGACCGTACCAATCTGGGAAGTTATCTGCCAAAGTTCATATATAGTTTGATGTATACCGGGGACTATAAGGGTTTTGATTTCTCTGTATTCTTTCAGGGTGTATATGGTAATAAAATTTATAATGGTACAAAAGTTATCAGTCAGGGTATGGTTCGCCTGTTTAATTCCTCAACAGAAGTACTGAATGCATGGACACCCGGAAACACTTCAACTGATGTTCCTCGCGCCATAAGTGGAGATCCTAATGGAAATGTCCGAACATCTGACAGGTTTATTGAAAGTGGTTCCTATCTGAGATTAAAAACCATAACTATTGGTTATACGCTGCCTCAAAAAGTTTTTGGCTCAGAAAATAATATTAATCTGAGATTCTATGTTTCTGCATTAAACCTGTTAACTTTTACCAAGTATTCAGGACTTGATCCAGAGGTTGGCGCACAAGTTCCAACTACAAATGGAATGCCTGATTATACTAGTCAAGACTGGGGTTTAACAGAAGGAATAGATAAAGGATTTAGTCCGTCTCCCAGAACAATAATGGGAGGTATTCAATTAAATTTCTAACCTGATAAAGTTAATAAATATGAAAATTAAAGATTTATATATAACATTTGCGATGCTATTAGGTCTCATGTTATCATGCGATTATGATCTGGATAAAATAGAACCTAACAGCATTTCAGTTGATGACTACTACCAAAACGCAGATGAGTTGACTAAAGCAGTTAATTCAGTATATGCTGTTTTGCAGGCACACCAATTATTTACAAGAGAATGGTTTTTTATACATGATATGAGAGGCGATGATGTGGCCACCGGAGGAGGACAGCTTGAAGTTCCACGGGCTCAGCTTTTGATTGGCACAAACGACCCATCAAATTATGTTGCTAATGAAGTATGGAAAGGATTATACGGACTCATACACAGGGCCAACGTTGTGATTGGGAAAGCACCAGATGTTCCAATGGATGATGAAGAATTACGTAGCAGACTAGTTGGGGAAGTTAAATTTCTAAGGGCATGGGCATATTTCGAGTTAGTTTCACAATGGGGTGGAGTGCCTGTCTATACTGAATATGTCACAAGTATAGATCAGAACAATCCAAGATCTACTGAAGATCAGGTTTATACGGTAATTATTTCGGATTTGACCGATGCGATTAGTGATTTACCCACGAGCTACTCAGGGAATGATCTTGGACGTGCTACTGAGGGAGCTGCAAGAGCATTGCTTTCACGAGTGTATATGTACAGGGGAAATTATGATGATGCAAAAATACAACTGCAAGCGATTATTGATTTAGGAATATATGAACTTGCTCCCAACTACAATGATAATTTTATGGAAGAGACCGAGTATAATATAGAGTCGATATTTGAAGTTGGTTTTATAGACAACAATGCTGCAACAGGATGGGGAACCCAGCTTGGTGATGGATTAAATATGGAGACAACCCTTCGCAATCAGGAGTACAATGCCATATCCTGGCGGAATGCCGTACCATCAAATGCTTTGTTGGAAGATTTTGAGCATACAGCAAATGGTGATCCGATGGATGATCCACGATTCAACTATTGTTTTTATCAGGTTGGAGATGTTTATAACAATGGAGCGAGTATCTTAGCTGAAGGAGACGTGCGGGGTAATACATCAATACTGCGTGGTGTGGAAAGCAAGATAAGCTGGAGAAAACACTCTCTGATGTATAAGACCAACTCAGGATATTGTCCATCAGGTTTAAATGAAAGGACCATTCGCTATGCCGAAGTGTTGCTTATGATGGCAGAATGTCAGAATGAGACCGATGAGGATGAAGCTGCTGTTCTTCTTACATTAAACGAAATTCGTAACCGCGATGATGTTTTAATGACCGAGTATCCTACAGTTAATTATCCGACTTCAACAAAGGAAGAAAGATTTAGGGCAATTATGCATGAGAAAAGGATTGAATTGTGCTGTGAGTGCATACGCGACCGTGATCTGGCTCGCTGGTACAAAAATGGAAAAATAACGCTGAGCGAACTTCAGGGGTATCTTGCATATTTCCTTCCAAACAGACATGAACTTCTACCGATTCCGCAGAACGAAATCGACAGAAATAGTAATCTAAGTCAATCAGATCAAAATCCGGGTTATTAATAGGTGATTAAGCATGGTTAACGCAAACAACCAGTAACAATAATTGTTACTGGTTGTTTAACTTTATTTTTTCATTATTAACTTAAATTATCCTGTCAATATAATCCTTTTATTTTTTATTTCTCTATTTAGAATGATTTCAAGTAATTACAATCCATCGGAATAGTTGTTTAAATCAATAAATAATAAATCATTTTCAAGATCTCCAATATTCATTTCAATTTCAATACTGTCCTGTTGTATATCAAATGCTTCTATCATTTCGTTATCCAATATTTTAATGCTTAGCTTACAATTCATACTATTATTAATAATAAAATTTTCTGAAATAGAATAACTTAACACAACATTATTTTCATCTTTTAAAAGAATTTTTATTAATCCAATAACACAATCTTCGAAGTCTTCTGTATTAATGAAGTACAATCTATTATTTGGTTCAGAATGTGATATTTCCTGCCAACTTCCACCAGCGTTTGGACTAAACCATATTTCGACAATGTAGCTTACATAACCATCTGCTTATTTACATCCAAAGCTATCTTAACACTTGCTTTCTTTTTGCAGGTAGTGCACCTACACCGTTGACGAAGAAAGTTGTTAAGTATAATTTATATAGGTCAATTTAAAGCTATAGAGTGCAGAAAATGCATAGCGGCAACAGGAATCATGATCAAAACTCTTTCTTCAGGCTCAATACTCATAATATCCATCACCATATCTATAATCCTCTTCGGAAAACAATCCTGTAATATTAACGGCAATCTTCTTTTCTGATACGCCATATACCAGCCCATATCCGTCAATAACATTTGAATATGGCGTTACTGGTTCTGCAAGCGGGTTCCCTTCTGATCTATTTATTTCTGCTTTAGTGCTGGCATATTCATAAAAGTGTTTATCGACAGAAGAGAAAAAGATATCAATGAATTTTTCCGGAACTTCTTCAGTATCAGATACCTCAATATATTCCGGATTAAATATTATTTCGATGGATACATCACTATTTCCATTGAATAGTTTATCTGAAAAAATGAGTTTCTGACCATACCAGTCAGTATATTCATTGTTTCGTTGATATCCGCCATAATTACGGTAGATCAATTCGAGATACGGGCTCTTAGAATTAATATTAGCAAAATTATAAAAGTAGGTTGTATCAATGGGCTCCCAGGAATCGCCCCAAATATATTGTGGGATTTTTTGTTTCATTGATACAACATAATAATCTTCAGTCTCAGGATTATCATTGAAGTGAAGCGTACATTTACCCTTTACCATCGATCCATAATGATATCCACCACCAACTTCTCTAATCTTGGAAGTATCAATCCTATCCATTTCCGGTACAACTGGCACTAAAAACTCCGAACTCGCTTTTGGATAGCCCTCAGCTTCAATTTCAAGGCGATAGTTTTTGCCGGATGCGATTTGTTCTGAATCAATAGAATACCATCCACTACTATCATTTCTGAAGACAATAGGGCCTGTTTCTTCAGAAAATAAGTTTACAGTAGCATCTGAAAGCATTTTTACTTCTCGTCTGTCGAACATATCCAGGCTGCGAGTTACAAAAACCCGAGCGATACTATCCGGGTTAAATTTTGCCTGTACTACAATTTTCGGATCTTTATCCTCAAATTCAAAGTCGTTTAATATTTTCATGCAACCTGATAAGAGGATAATCACGAATGAAGCAGATAATATATTTATGGTTTTCATATTGATCGATTTAAAATTTAATTGCCCAGCGAATATAAGGGACGAAGGTTAGTATACTCAATTGTTTTAAGGCTGGTTCCCAACGTAGCTTTTGTTCGTTGAACGTTAGAGTCTCCCTGACATATAATGGATTTTGCCTGGCATAAACATTGTAAATTCCCAGGCTTATGGTTCTATCAACCCGTTTCTTTTGTTTATGCATATTAATTCCAAGATCTAACCTATGGTAGGTTGGCATTCTGTAGGAATTTCTATACTTAAAATAGGAGTCAAAATCACTTTCTTCCTCTCCATAATATTCTTCTATAACTTCCGGTGATAATTGAAGTTGATCTTCATAATATTCGTTGGTAACGTAAAATTCATCTCCAAGTGTAAAAGCATGACCGGTGGCATATACCCACGAACCTCCAATATCAATTTTATCGTTAAACTTATGCGTTAATACAATGGATATATCATGGCGTCTGTCGTATTTGTAGGGGAAAACTCTGCCAAAACTAATGTCATCAAATTGTCTTTCTGTTTTGGAAAGGGTATAGCCAAGCCAGCCGGTTGTTTTCCCAAGTGTTTTTTGAAAAAATAGTTCTACCCCATAACTCACTCCACTTCCCTGGGAAACCAGGGATTCCCAGGTATCATCGATATCGGTAAAAGAAGATCCTTCCCTATATTCTGTCAGGTTGTTCATCTCTTTATAATAGCCCTCCAGGCTTATTTCATAGTTATTTTTAATGCCCAAAACAGCTCCTAATGATACCTGCCAGGATTCCTGCGGTGTTAATCTGTCTGTTGCCGGAATCCAAAGATCGGTAGGTAAACTAACTGTAGAATTTGTGAGCAGGTGTAAATACTGAGTCATTTTAACGTAGCTCGCTTTAACAGATAAATTGTCTCTAAGCAAATATCTTAGGGATACCCGGGGTTCGAAAGAATGGTAGGTTGTATCTCTTACATGAAAATTACTATAATGAAATCCCAAATTAGCCTTTAAACGGCGAGTAATAGTGAAGTCATCTTCTATATAACTATAAAACTCGTTAGCTGGTAAATTCTTTTCCCCATAAGTAGTATCCAAATCAGAAGTACCTTCATTTGTTTTAAATTTCTCAACACCAACCCCGGGTGAAAAATAATGAAGGGTATTACTAAGTCCAAATCGCATTTGGTGATTCATGGCAGGACGGTATTCAAACTGGTATTTATATCCAATATCCCGAATTCGTGAATAATAATCTAAAACTGTTTTATCATATATTACTGTTGTATCCTCACTACTAATAGATTCTTCAAATGATCCGGTATTTAAGGAATAGTCGCTATAAGTAAGGTCCATATTGGAAAATAAGCGTGGCGAAAAGATATGATTCCACCGTAAGGTAGTGGTTGCATTTCCCCAGCTTAACTTATCCTCACTTGTATAATGTTCATAATGACGTTCCTCAGGTGATTCATATTTGTATTCATCGTTCATGTAAAATTTATCTTTTCCAAAGTAACCGCTTAAGAAAAGCCTGTTTTTATCGTTAAAAACATGATTAATCTTGGCATTAACATCGTAAAAATAGGCCCCGGCAAAAGCCTTATATCCGGCACCGTTATTTATCATATTACCCAATAACTGAAAAGGATAGGTCAATACATCGAAATAGGTTCTTCTTCCGGTCAAAATGAAGGAAGTTTTATCTTTTAGTATTGGCCCTTCGATTATTGCCTGTGACGATAATAGACCAATAGAGGCTTCTCCTGCAAATTCTTTCATATTACCGTCTTTCATCCTTATATCAATAACAGAAGAGAGCCGGCCTCCATATCTGGCAGGAAATCCTCCTTTTAGAAGGGATACACTTTTAATGGCATCAGCGTTAAATACTGAGAAAAACCCAAATAAATGGCTGGCATTATACACAGTTACTCCATCGAGTAATATCAAATTTTGATCCGGACCTCCTCCCCTGACATAAATGCCTGTTGAACCTTCAACACCACCTGAAACTCCGGGCATAAGTTGAAGCGATTTTATGATATCCACTTCGCCCAACAGAACAGGTAATGTTTTTGCTTTTAATACAGGAAGTTCAAGAGCACTCATTTGAGAGCTTTGCACATCGTGCATAGGTCCCTTATTGAAAATGGTGACCTCCTCAATTTCAATTGACGGTTTGAGCCGAAAATGAATAACCGTATCTTTGTTAATATTCAATTCTATCTTTTGTGAAGTATAACCCGTATAGGAGCAAACTATGGCATTCTTACCTTTATTTAACGTGAGGCTATAAAAACCATAATTGTTTGTGGCTGTTCCGTTATAATTTTTTTCTTCGTAAACGTTGGCTGATAAGAGACTTTCGCCTGTTTCTGAATCAGTGACCATACCACTAACGGTTAATTTCTGAGCGCTTAAACTATCAACCAGGCATAATAACGAAAGGATGCATAGGGTCTTATACATAAGATGTTGATTTAGGTAGATATTAAAACGTGATTGGTACTGATTAATTGTTTTTATGTGTTCTTAATGAGTCTTTTTCAACAAATGTAATATTAGATCTTTAAAAAAATTATTAAGAAATCTAAACAATAGTTAAAACATTCAGATATGTCTCGGTTGAAAGGCTTAGGTTTTATTACTTTATTTTAGAATATTGTCCTTACTTTGACAGGAAGGAAATACAGATAAAAAAGTCAGAAGATCTGCAAGGACATGAAATGGAAGAATTGGAACAGCGTTTTCCGATATTGATTAAGTATTACTATATTGACAACGGAAAAAACTAATTGCCAATGAAAACAAAAACTCTACTTAGAAAAGTTCAGGCTGCCAATTCAAAAGGACAAAGATTAGTTGCTCCGCTTATGGGTTTTCCTGGTTTGCAGATGATACACAGCACTATTAAAATTGCACAACAGAATTTTGGAGTACATTCAAAAGGTATAAAAGCCTTAGTCAGGGAATTTAAGCCCGATATTGCTTTCCCTTTAATGGACTTGTCGGTTGAAGTAAACGCACTTGGCAGGTATACTGTTTTTCCTAAAGAAGATACGCCTACTGTTCCAAAAGATAAATTTGATTATGCCGATATTGAAAAGTTGAAACAAATTGATATTGCCTGCGACACGCGTTTGTTAGGTTATGTTGAAACGGTTAAGCTGCTGCGGATAGGTTTAGAGGAAGAAACCCTGATTGGAGCCTATGTGGCCGGACCCTATTCAATGGCGGGTTTAATAATTGGGGCCGAAGAAGCATCGTTGGCAACTATACTGGATCCTGATAAACTGGAAGAGTTGTGTGAATTTACCACATCACGGATACAGGAATATATCCGTTTATTAATAAGTGCTGGTGCCCAACTGATTTGCATATTGGAGCCTTCTGCTGTCATGCTTGGACACAACGAATTCGAAAGGTTCTCTTCAAACTATGTTCGGGATATAAATAATAATTATAAGTATAGCGATATATCTATCGTATACCATACCTGCGGAGATACCATGCATCTGATTGAAAAAATGGCCAATTCCGGAGTGGATGCCATTAGCCTGGATTCTCAAAAGGCTGGCGTGAATCTTCCGGAAGTTGCAAAACGGGTCAGCAAGGATATTATAATAATGGGCAACATTGATCCTGCAGGTACGCTATTGTTCGGTAAGCCACATGAAGTTAAAAAGGAAGTAATTGAATTGTTAGATTCCATGCATACCTGTGAGAATTTTATTTTAAGTACCGGCTGCGATCTTCCTCAAAGTGTCCCGATGGAAAACATTGACATATTTATGAAAACAGGAAGAGAATATAAAATTTAGTACTGATAAAAATGACTGAGAATGAAATGATAACGGAAGTATAGATGTAATTCATGTAGTATGCCATAATACCTTCTATTGAGAGTGAATTTTTAACTGTTGTAGTCTATAATATTTTCAGGCAAATTGAATACATCCTTTGAAATTACCATTACAATACCTCCAGATGGTCAGCTATAAGTATCAACTTCTTTACCTTCCATCTTTTATTATTTCGTATTACTATTTTAGTTTAATTTTAGAAAGCTTTTTTATCCACAGGTGAACATCAGCTTCATGAAGTCAAACAGATTAGTAAAACATCTTAAATATCTTATATACCAAATTATTTTCTGGTATGCTATCTTCATGTTTTATATTTTCATCACGGGCGATGACAGGGTCTTTACTATCTACTTTAATTTACTTCATTCGGATAATGTATACTTTATTCTTCTGGTATTCGGAGTGGCCATCTCTTTTCTGTTCTTTCTGCTGAATCTCCTTTTAACTGACCGTTTGGTTCGTTTTCTGCCCATGCGAATGATCGTATTTTTCAAGTGGCTGGTGTATTTCGGTTCTGCCTTTGTTTTCATGCTGATTGCAGCCCGTTTTTCCGTTAACCAGATCCGTAGGGATAACTATAAAGAAATCCTACAACAGATCCCAACGATGGATATTCATTTCTTTCGCTTTCTGGCTTATTTCTATCTGAGCGGAATTATTTTCAACTTTTTGAAGGGCATGCGGATGCGAATGGGGAGAATGAATTTTATCCGCTGGTTTTTCGGGATCCTGAGTAAACCGAGAGAGGAAGAACGAATATTTATGTTTCTCGATATGAAATCGTCAACTACAATTGCCGAGAAACTTTTTCACAAGAAATTCAGCTACCTGGTACAGGATGTTTTTAATATCATGACGGTATTTGGTTTTTATCATGGCGAAATATATCAGTATTTGGGTGATGGTGCCATAATCTCCTGGACAGTAAAAAGCGGGATACTGGATTGTAATTACCTGAAAGCCTACTTTGCATTCCAAAAAAGAATTTCCAGACGAGAGCGGTACTTCAATCGGAAATACAAGCTGTTACCCGGATTTAAAGCCGGAGTGCATGTGGGGCATGTCATGGTGTTGCAGGTTGGACAAACCAGAAGAGATATCTCTTATAATGGCGATACCATTAACACGGCAGCCCGTATTGAAAGTATGTGCAACGAATACCGGCAGGACTTATTGATTTCTGAGGAACTATATAAACGAACAGAAGACAAAGATGCTTACCTCTTTAAAGAAATAGGAAGAATTAAATTGGAAGGCAAAAGAAAAAGTACCGGTATTTATCAGGTAAAGGAGAGAAAGACTACGTAGCCGTCAAAAGAAATAGAATCACACCCATTTCACTTCACTACGCTTTCAGATTTATGTTTCATTTGAACCTGTCACTTAAATGACGGTTTAACCAATTAATCTAACTAAAGCAATCCTAATCCTGTCTTTGGAAGGACAGGCTATAATGCACTTAAACTTTGTCCACCGGAGCTATCGAAGGTGGATTATACGACAAATATTTTGTCCGTAAACTTCCCTGTATTTACTGATTTATTCGCTACTCCTGTTTTGTTGAATTTGATTGTTGCCTTCTTCCTGGTAAAGATAATCCTCTGTATTATGCTGTGGATTGGATGATGTATAGCTTGTATCGACACATATATAATTCATGTGCAACAGCCGGCTATCTTCCCTTTTGTCGAATGTTTCAAACTTAATGACACCTGTTGTGGTAGTGATACTAAAAGTGGTCTCGGAATTGATTTCTTCTTTTTCGGTTTCTGCTTTTGCACTGTTAAAACTTTTTACCACTGAAAGAATTGCGGCACTATCAATAAGTTTATAGTCATCTTTTGTATTCTCCGAAATGGCTTCTACCAATATAGCATCCAGCAACTTCGGCCATAAGTCGTTGAATAATTTATAATTATGGTATATATCGATACCATATATCTCGCCGTTAATAGCGTATACAAAACCCACAGTTCTCGTAATATCAAAATTCTGGTTTCCAAAGAAAACCTCGTATCCCGCTTTAACTTTCTGGAGTTCTTTATTTTCGAGTGTAAGCTGCAGGCTCGTTTCAGAAGTTTCATTCCGTACATCGAACGAGGCATCATATTTATAATTTAATACCAAACTTTCGTTAACTTTCTCCTGCTGCCTGTTCACATTATTCCATACTTCTCCCTGATTTTGCCTTTTTTTAACAGCAACTTTTAGCTCCCTTGAGGATAATGAATAGTTACTGGTGCTGAATTCTTCCGGGGTCTCCCCTGCTCTTTGCTGCCATCTTCCTGATTCAACACAGAAACTGGTTAAGGGTACTTTCCCTGATTTTGGGGGTAGAATGATATCTTTTCCTATGGTCCTGTCCTGTCTTCCTCCTTTTACAATATCGCCCGCACCGATAAATACAAAGTGCTTACTGTGATTTTCCACTGCCAGCTGATTTACATTCTGAGTTTCATAAACAGTAACATACTTATTGTTCATTGCTTCTGAAAGGGTAATATACGCTTTATCGATCATGTTGCTATCCGTCGAAAGGAAAAAGAGTTGCAGGTTCTTATACGTAAAGGACTTCCCGATTTGATAAGGGAATTCATTCGAACCCGATAAGGCATTGGTGTTCATATGGGAAGCTACACTGGCAGGAATATTTTCTGGTTGTGCGGAATACGCAATAAAAATTATACTGGTTGCAATACTCAGTAGAACGACCAGATACGATACATTTCTTTTTGTAGGATTCATTGTATTTAATATTTATGGTTTGTTTACATGATACTTAAAAACGGTAAATTCCATAAAATAAATACACCTGATTTCATAAAATATCATAAAACGAGCGCGATTCTTTTGCAGCACGATCACATGAGTGGAAATTGAATATAGAGCAAAATAAGAGCTACCAGAAACGTTGACACAGAAATAATAAAGCCCACTTTGAACCATTCAAAAAAACCAATCTTACCAATCTTTCTGGTTTCAAGGAAACCGAGGGCAATTATATTTGCTGTACTTCCAATCATGGTTAAGTTACCTAATAACGCACCTCCGAAAAGCATCCCCCACCATATTGAGAAAGTCTCGATGCCATGTTGATTGAGTGATTCAACAATGGGTGAAAAAACTGATATAACAAGCACATTATCAATTATTGGAGTGAATACCGCAGAAGCACCACTAAAAATAAAAAATAGCAATTCCTGGTTGTTTCCCCCGATTTTTATCATCCAGTTCCCAATCATATCAATCGTATCACAATGTTCCAATGCCCCTACGGAAGCAAAGAATAAGGCGAAAAAGCATATTGTCCACCAATCAACAGTGAATACTAATGCTTTAGCTTCTTTTCGCTCAATTAATAATGCTAATCCCGCTGAAAAAAATGCAGATCCCAGCAGCATTGTGTTTTTTTCAAGATGCAATATTTCTTCAATCAAACTGTGAAATATTAATAAGCCGAAAGTCAGTATTACATAGATCCACAAAATCCCGATACTGTTTTGTTTGACTTTTGGAATTATATCCAAATGGTTTGATTTAAAAGAGTAGTCCAACTTTTTAATATCTTTTGAAAAGTATATCATGCAAATAAATATGCATAGAAGAAGCACTATAAAGGATATTGGGGTTGCCCACCTTAAAAAATCGAAGAAGGTCAAATTTCCTCTAAAAGCTATTAATATACCAATTGGATTTCCGATAACTGTCGCACTACTCCCTATATTTGTAGCAAAAATTAACATAAGTGTAAGAGGCACAGGATTAACCTTATAACGTCGTGCCATTTGCACAATAATAGTTACCATAAACAAGATAGAGGTTACTTCGTCAACGAGAGCTCCCATAAAAGCAGCCAACAACATCATGGATATCATAAATATTCTTGCATTTTTCTTAGTGTATTTCAATGCATGAAATAGCATATAATCTAAAAATCCTTTTTTCTCAAGAAAACCAACAATTATCATCATGGCCACCAGAAAGAATATGATATCAAAATTGGCAAATTTAAGGAAGTCACCTATGTTTATTACACCTGTAATAAATAAGGCAGATATACCCAGGAAAGCAAAGGCAAGCCGGAATTGCCAATAAATTAAAGTACCGAATATAAAAAGGGAAAATATCGTGGTTGCGTATACCTGGTGATTGGATAATTTGACATACAAACATCCTATTAATACGCATAGGGTTAAGAAAATCAGCGTAATAACTTTTTTCACATTAAATAGGGTTAGGGTTAGAGGGTAGTTATAACTATATTAATGGAAAGCTTTCTGAAAAAAAAGAACGTTTAAGTTTTACAAACATAAAAATATTTTTTATATAGCAAGAATATTTCTAATAATACGAACAGCCATTCCGCTCCTTCAAGTCGCTAAAAGCCTGTTGACTAAAGTTTTTAACCCACACCGTCTCTTTCACTCGCCGGAGCTTTTGCGAAGATGTGCCCTCCCTACTGACCTGATTTACTTTAATTGATGCTCTTAGAAATGAATAACCTATATGATTATTCATTTACAAAGCAATGTTAATCCCGATAGCAAAGCGTATCGTAAGCTAAAACTATAATCCCTTCTACGGCATCGGTTTTATGATAAAGAAAGTTTCTGTATTTTAAAAATACCCTTTCGCCAGATCCTGAAGACTTTCAGGACCGCTGCGAAGAACTTGTACAAAGAATTATTCTTCCGACTTCTTTTCGGATAATTTATACATAGACTCTAAGGTCTTGGTAAGAAAATCCTCATATTTATTTACCATGTCGGTGGTAAGCTCGTTGGCAGCTACCCAATATAGTTGGTTTTCCTCATCAGGCTTTGTTTCAAAAGTGAGATTTTTCACCTGTTTTTTATGCTCAACACGAAGTGCAATTTTATTTTCGTTAATTACACTAAGGGTAGTTTTTCCCTGACTAATTGAATTTGAGCCACGAATGGTCTCAAAATTTGTAACAATTTCATTTAACATGGGTTGATATGAGGGAGGCAAAACCTGACTGAAGATTTCAGTTGTATATAGGATCAATCCAATAGCCATGAGTGTCTTTATTATTTTCATAATAATCAGATTATATAAACATTTAAATTTAAAAACTAATATACAAAATTATAGGGATTAAGATACGGGCGTCAAATACCCACATAGATAAATAGCTACACCTGTTTAACTCTGACAGGATTTCAGCCCGGTGGATAAGGCACTTACACCTAATATGCATTTAACGTGATTATACGACAATCGCTGAGAAATCTTGGAACTCTTTCCCGCAATTACTCCGAAAAATTTATTTCTCAT
>CAZQCO010000024.1:0-7993 GCA_964592225.1 uncultured Bacteroidales bacterium | reverse complement strand
ATTTTTAAATATTGATCAATCCGGAAGCTATTCCTTATCAGAAGAACGTAGAATGCGTCTGGTGATGATAGCGGATGTATTGGCTATTCTCAGCTATAGTTTGTATATCATACTCTATAGCCTGATAGATTTCAAAGATTTATATCCTGAGATTATAAATCTTGCCTTCTGTGCAGATAATAAAATTTGGAAAAATCGTATCCGGCTCAGACAAAAGAATGCACAATTATCATTGTTTCCAGCTGGTTCAGCTGTATAGCCCGTCTTTTATTATCGTCCAGAATAAACTTTTGTAATTCATCACTCCATTCAAATGGGGCCATTTCCATCTTCACACGATCAGGGATAGTATGAAAGCTGGTAAGACATCCAAATTTAGCCTGGATAATTTTAAGGTACTTACAATCAAAGTCGTCAAGTCCATAATATATATTTTCCTGAAAGGAATCCCGAAGTATCATTTTGTAATCTTCAGGATAATCAAATTGAGCAATGTACTTCACTGTAAATCAATTTAAGTATGCAATTTATAGAATAGTAAACCATGTAATTCAATTGCCCTAAAGGTATGTAAAATATCAAATCTGACGTTCAGGGAGATTTCAACAAGCTAATTCCCTCTGTCACATACTAATTCGTGAACCAGATTTTAAGGGCATTTAAGACAGTTATCCGGATTTTTTCCGATCTGCAGATTTTTCATTTCATAAGTATTTTATTCATATAAGGTAATCTAGGTTTTTAAAGTAAAATGTTAAAAACTAATACTATCTATTGGAAAATATGAAAACTTTACTGATAAACATTTCTTAATTTTACAAATACTAGAATAGTATAGTAATAACTATTAGACAATGAGAACTTTAATTTTGATAGTGCTGTTGGGGCTTATCAGTACCTTTTGCTATACACAGGTTAATGAAGCTTTTACTGAAAAAAGAAATGTATACAACGACAAGGGTAACTATTACTTTGATAGAAATGAATTTAAAAAGGCAATAGTATATTACAACTTAGCTTATAAAAAAGATCCGGGTGATTATTTTTCAATTCTAAAGAAAGCTGAAGCCTATACAAAACTTAAATTATATCACCAGGCAGAAGAATGTTATCGCATTGTATTAGAAAGCAATCGGCCATTAGATAATGTTTACAGGCTTAAATATGCACTTGTTTTACTTGCAAATAATAAACAGGAGGAGTTTAAGCATTGGATTGGTTTGTATAGTCAGGTGGTTGAGGAAGAAACGAAAGGTGAAAACTATCTTGTCTCCAGTGAGAAAAGAATTCAGCTATATAAAGATACATCTCTCATAATTGTTACTCAAGAAAAGAACTTAGATACAATTGATTTCAAAATTAAATATGCCGGATACAAGCCGAGGAGAAGGACGTCCACAGAAGATATAAAGTTAATTCTTTTACTGAGCAGTGGTGAAGAGTATTCTGTCGATGCCTTTGGGGAAAACAACTTTGAATTTAGCTTTAGGCCTATGGAAAACTATAAGCTTATTATTCAAAGGGAGAACATAGAGGCCGATGACATTATTAATAATAAAGAACTGACAACCGGTCAGAGGAAAGCTATATTCCTGAATCCACCGCCTGTTCAGAAGGCTGAAATCAAGCTTCAACCAGGGATGAAATATCAATTTACTGCAGGGCAAAACAATATCAGTACCCAGTATCTGGGTAATTTAAAAGAGCTGGCCCATAACTATCAAATACCCGGCGAGAGTATTATAAATCTCACAGCCCTGGTAAAAGAACTGTATCTTACGGCGGGAGAAATTTATACGGTTAGGTTTTTAAAGGACGAAATCCAGGATAATACTTACAAAGGAATAGAAGTGTCAACTTTATTTCTGAATGATAAGGAAGTAAGAATATACGGTCAGTCCTTTTTTGGGATTGTGCCGGTTAAAACAGAAATGTATTTTTCTATACAGACCAATATCGATATAATTGATAAGGATTTTAGCTCCAAAAAACACGCAATAATTATTGATGATGATCCGGTCTTTAAAGAGGGAGAAGAAGATGCTCTGAAATGGATTATTTCCCTGACGGTAAACACTGACTCTATCGAAGAAGTTAAACCCATTAACCGTTTATCGGCCAAAGAAATAAGTATAATTCCCGGAACAGAATATATTTTAACATTAAGCAAGCCTGACCCGACCAATATAGGTAAAAAAATAGAGGTAATAGTTCCCCTTACCCGTGGTGTGAAATATAATTTAAGCTCATCGCAGGAGAGTAATGCTGAATATAAGGAAGACCTGGCTGAATTTTTAATCGGTAGAGAGGGATTAGAACTGTCTGATGAGGAAATTATTCATATTTCAGTTCTATCAAAGGAATTGGAAATACAACCAGGAGACAATCTGTTGTTTAGTTTACTTCCCGTGAAGCAATTTGGCAGGAAACCACCTGTATCTGGGGAAATAAAATCAAGTCTGACTCTGGATGGGAAGGTTTTTGAAATTACCCCTGATGAGAAATATACAATAAATATTCCTTTTAATCCAAATAGGAAGGTCAATTTCCAAACTGATATAAATTATATGCAGGAAAACTTTGAGGCAGATGCCCTAATCCTGAGACTGGACACGATTTCATTTACATCAGAGATTACTATAGATACTACCGGATATGGTGACCTTAAATCATCCGGCTGGCTGGTGAGTATGAGTATAAATACCGATTCGATTGAGGAGGTTGAGAGGCAGAATCATTTTATTGCTAAACAGGTAAGCATAATTCCCGGGAAGGAATATATTTTAACAGTGAGTAAAGTTGATGGGGAAACCGGGGAAGAAATTGAAATTATAGTGCCGTTATCAAGAAATGTTAAATATGATTTCACTGCAAATCCAGGTTCTGAAGAGGCCTATAAGGAATCTCTTAATAATTTCCTGGCAGGAAGGGAAGATATTGAAACCATTGTTGGAGAGGTGATAGATATACGATTAATATCGAAGGAACTTCAGATAAAGGAAGGTGATAAAATTTCTTTTAGTTTACTTCCTGTAAAAAAATTGCCCGGGATACCAACTGTTGCGGCAACGGCTAAGTCAAGCTTATACCTCGATAATAAAGTTGTTGAATTCATAGATATTCAAAAATTTACGATAAATGTGCCGTATAATGATGAGCGACGAGTGAATATGCAGACCGATCTGGAATATATCCAGAAAAACTATGATCCTGCTTCATTTACATTGGATGTTGATACCCTGTCATTCTTCTCAGAAATTACTATAGATACCATCGGATTAGGCGATCGTGTAATAAAAAAGGAAGAACCAATTAAAGATCCTGTATTTGATGTAATAACCGTCAATTTTGATCTGAATGAATATGCCCTTCATCCGGAGGCGAAAGAAATTATTCAGGAAAATGTCATTGATGCACTTACAGGTGATAGTCGATTGTATGTTACTATTAAAGGATATACAGATGCTTTGGGAAATGCTGATTATAACCTTAATTTATCTAAAAAAAGAGCCGAGACGGTAAAAGAATTTCTAAAAAGTAACGGAATTGGAGAGAATCGGATAAGAACCTTTTCCTATGGCGAATCGCAGTTGCTTGAAAAGGGTATTAAATGGGAAGATTTAGACGAAATGGAACTTAAAAAGTATCGAAAAGTTGAAATAGTAATTTATTTGCCGAAGTAGAAACTATTTCAATTACAAGTATGCGAAATATAGGAATGATTTTTATATGCCAAAAGAGTTATGATAATTACACTCATTTAGTTCCACCACCGTAAAAAATATATTGTCTATACATAGAGAGAATGAAACCGTTAACTATTCAAACAGAGAAAACTCTTCATCGTTTTCTACTATTAAATTTTAAGTATTACATTTAGCTCAAAGTCAAATTATATGAGACATTTATATTTTTCTCCTGGAATGAGACCATGGCTTAATATAAGCCTTATGCTCGTATTTTTAGCAGCCTGTAAAATCGGAACAGATAAGAAGGAAAGTTTTCCGGAATTTGTACCCAACCCTGTGAAGCTGGAAAAACAACATGTTGAAACACTGAAACCGGGAGACCCGGCACCTGAATTTTATCTTCCCGATATTTCCGGCAGGTATTATACCCTGGAAGACTTTAAAAAAGCCGATGTTCTGGTTATTATATTTACCTGCAATCATTGTCCTACAGCCCAGGCCTATGAAGACAGGATAATCAGTTTTACTAATGAATATAAAGACAAGGGAGTACAGGTTGTTGCCATTATGCCCACAAGTGTTTATGGACTCCTGATTGAGGAATGCAGTTATTCTGATCTGGACGACAGCTATGAGAGTATGAAAATCAGAGCCAAAGATAAAGGGTATAATTTCCCTTATTTATATGATGGAGACGATCAGGCTGTATCAATTAAATATGGTCCCACGGCAACGCCTCACGTTTTTGTATTTAACAGGGATAGGAACCTGGAATATGTGGGGAGGATTGATTCATCCGAGAAACCGGGTACAGCTAATGCGGAGGATTTGAGAGCAGTCGTGGATGAAGTTTTAACTCATGAAAAAGTGGATAAGCCGGTTACCAAAGCTTTCGGATGTTCTATAAAATGGTCGTGGAAAACCGAATGGACCGATAAAGTGAACCAGGAATGGGATGCTCAGGAGGTGGATTTAAATACAATTGGAATTACGGGAATTGAAGAATTGAAAAAAAATACTTCGGATAAACTCAGGCTTATTAATGTTTGGGCAACACGGTGTGCTCCCTGTGTAATCGAATATCCCGAACTGGTAAAGTTGCAGCGTATGTATGGCAACAGGGCATTTGAGTTTATATCTCTTTCAGCAGATAATCTTAAAAATAGTGATAAAGTCCTCGATTTTCTTGCATCAAAACATTCAGCCCTTCAAAACTACATTTTTGAAACAGATGATAAATATGCATTGATTGAAGCTGTGGATCCAGAATGGAACGGCGCTCTGCCCTACACTATGCTCATCGAGCCCGGAGGGAAGATCATCTATTCCAACCAGGGGATTGTGGATCTGCTGGAGTTAAAGAGAACCATTGTTGAGAATCCCTTAATTGGCAGGTATTACTAGACAAACTATGAGAAAGATTGGTACTATACTATTAACTGTTATAATCTGTATGATGGCAAGTCCGGAGAATAGTAATGCAAATGAAAAGGCATTCCTGAATGTTCTTGTTTTTTCAAAGACCAACGGATACAGGCACGATGCAACTCCTGATGCTATTATGGCCATGAAAGAAATAGCCGGTGAAAATAACTGGAAGATTGAATTAACAGAAGATTCATGCTTTTTCACTACAGAAAACCTTGAGAAATTCGACGTTATTGTTTTTCTTCTTACTCTGGGTGATATTCTGGATGAAATGGGAAAAGAAGCTTTAAAAGGATTTATTCAGTCGGGTCACGGATTGGTAACCATTCATACAGGTACCATAACGTTACAGGAATGGCCCTGGTTTAACCAGCTAGTGGGTGCAAGTTTTGTCGGACATCCGCCCGTTCAGCAGGGCAAACTGATCATTGAGAATAAATCACACCCTTCCGTTAAATTTATAGAAGAAGATGAAATGCTATGGACAGAAGAATGGTATAGTTTTGATCGCAATCCGCGACCCTTCGTTACTGTCCTAATGTCTGTAGATGAAGCATCGTATGATGTGGATGACAATCGATGGTTTGAAGGTGCCAGGCAACGTATGGGTGACCATCCGCTGGTATGGTATCATGAAAATGAAGGAGGCAGGATTTTTCAAACAGCATTGGGCCATGAAGCCGCTGCCTACCAGACTGAATTTTTAAGAAAACATATTATTGGGGCTATTTTGTGGGCGGGTGGTATGGCAGATTAATTTTTCATTTACCTACCTGTATCAATGAAAAAGTTTGTAGCCAACATTGCCTGAGACAAACACAGGAAATTTAGTGTTTGAGGAATATTAACATTTGTTCCTTGTGCAAGGGCTGTTGGTAATAAAAAATCATAAGAATCATCCAATGAGTATACTCTTCAGAATGTCACCGAATACAATGACGTCCATGTATTTTCCTTCAGTGAAGTAAAAAAGAAGGAAGCTGGCAATAGCACCCAATACAATAAAGATAATTGATTTTCATACGTGCTGCGATGCAATGGTTCTTTTTAGCCAGCTGGTTTCCGGTTCAATTTTTACTTGTTTAAATTTTATTCTAAATATCTAAATATATAGATATAAATACATGTATAATTTTTTGCTCTATGAATTTTTGGCTACTATTGTATTAGAATTCAAGGGTTTTGATAGCTTATTGACTTATAAATTCTCCCGATCGCATATAATTACCCCTTCCGGTGGGCCAATCTATAACATTTTTATGGGCCGATTCTACTTTCCATACCTGCACTCCCCCATCGCCATTGCCCAACACATCTTTCAATGAAATTATGATTTCGATGGTCCCATCTCCCTCCACATCGGCAAGTGTTGGCGCCGACATACTCCCCCTGCCGGCTATGGCCGGATTTTGAAGGACTTCTCCCCTGCTGTTTAAAATGTAGAGTTTCGAAACATCTTCCTGTATGGAATAGGTAGTAAAAACAATCTCCGGTATACCATCATCATCCAGATCGCCGATGACAGATTCACTGGCACCGACAAAAGGATTCCCCTGTCCATCAAAAGGTCTTTTCCATAGTTCTGTGCCTTCCGAATCGTAACAATATATATTTCCATCGTACGAGGGAACTATAATATGCAGCACGTCTGTACCGAACCGCGAAATAGCAGGCGACGGTGCTACCTGCACGATGTTATTTTCATAACCAGTGTATAAGGGCATTCCTGTAGTTTTTGGAATTTCAAAACCTGTAACACGGGACATATCAGGATTAACAGCCCACAGACTGTTACCCCGGTTGATGTATTCTCCGGCAAGCTCATGATCGGAAAACAGGATGATCTCGGGCAGCCCGTCATTATCGAGATCTGCGAATACGGGAGGAGAGTCGGTGAATTCATCGCGGTCGTTGCCATCGGGGCCCCAGCCTTGTATGGCCAGGTCGATATTATGAAACATGGGAACCCGGCAGGAATACGTAGCTGAAAACATGGAGTTGGCACTCCAGCTTGTCCCGTCACCTTTGAAAACTCCCAGATAGCATATATCATAGGTACTGACAACATCCGTATAGCCGTCTCCGTCGAGATCGGCGGCCCCGGTATTCTGGTTGTACCCGCCGAAGTCATATTTTGTATCGTAATCATCTACCTGCGGCCAGCCTGAACGTACATTTCCGTTGATGTTCCAGACACAGGTAACCGGACCTGAACTGGTTTTCACGGTTAAAATCTCATACTGCAAATCATTATTCAGGTCGGCGGCAGCTATGGAACGGTTCTCTCCCTGGCTCCCCGGAAAGCTTTGCGGCCATCCGGCTTTGAGCATGCCATTGTTTTCATAAACAGCAATCTGATTGCTATAGGCTATGGCAATTTCTCCCAGCCCGTCATTATCGAGATCACCTACTATAGGTGAGGAATACATCCGCGATGATCCATGATCGTTGGAGCTTGTGGCATTCTCACCTACAGGAGCGCGCCAAAGTAGGGTACCATCTGTTGTCCATACATATAGTACACTATGGCGGGAAGCAATAATTTCATTCATTCCGTTATTATCCAGATCGAACACAGCCGGTGAGGCGTACCAGTTTTCATCCCAGCTGGCAGGCAGAGTCATAAACAGCTCAGGTTCGCTGACATTACTTGGTACTCTTGCATTGTCAATAATAAACTGATTGTCTTTATTGGAACAGGAGAGCAGCAACAGCAACAGTCCAAAATATTCGATTCTCATAGTTGATTTGCAGTTTGCGGTTTATGATAGATTATAATGAAACGTAAGATAGCGCGTAGCTATTGCATGAACTTATTAACATACTTATTATTAAAAAGTGGTTCAACTTAGCCAGGATTGCGCAGAGCGATACTA
>CAZQCO010000023.1:18430-46097 GCA_964592225.1 uncultured Bacteroidales bacterium | reverse complement strand
CGAAGCAAGCTGATCCGATTGATATTTCCCTGCTTCAAGTTTAACTTTCATTTTCTTAAAGCATTTTATGGTATAATCAACATCTTCCTCGGTATGTGCCGATGTAGGAATAATCCGCAGCATGATCACATCCTTGGGCACTACCGGGTAAACAACCACCGAACAAAAAATGTCATAGGTTTCGCGCAGATCGACCACCACATTGGTAGCTTCGGCTAAATTACCTTTAAGAAAAACCGGTGTAACGGGCGATTCGGTATGGCCCAGGTCGAAACCATTTTCTTTCAGGCCTTTTTGCAGTTTTCTGACAATTTTCCAGAGCTTTTCTCTTAATTCGGATTGTGTTTTCAGAAGTTCGAGCCGCTTATGTGCTCCTAATACCATAGGCATAGGTAGCGACTTGGCAAAGGTTTGTGACCGCATATTGTAACGCAGGTACTTTATTATCACTTCTTCCCCTGCTACGAATGCTCCTATGCCTGCCATCGCTTTTGCAAAGGTGGAGAAATACAGATCAATTTCATGCTGTACTCCGAAATGCTCACCGGTTCCGGCACCCGTTTTGCCCATGGTACCAAAACCATGTGCGTCGTCAACCAGAAGGCGGAAGCTATACTTTTTCTTAAGCGCAGCGATTTCATCCAGTTTACCCAGATCTCCGGCCATTCCAAAAACTCCCTCTGTGATTACCAAAATTCCTCCACCGGTTTTTTCCACCCATTTTGTAGCACGCTGCAGCATGAGTTCAAGCTTCTCCATATTGTTATGCGGGAAAATAAAATTCTGACTGCCGGCAGCCTTACCCAGCCAAATGCCATCCATAATACAGGCGTGTGATTCGGAATCGAATACAATAGCGTCGTGCCGGTTGATCAATGTCTGAATTATAGAGACCATGCCCTGGTATCCGTAATTAAGCAGGAAGGCATCTTTTTTACCTACAAAATCTGCAAGCTTTGTTTCCAGCTCTTCATGAAAACTTGTCTGTCCCGACATTATTCTCGCTCCCATCGGGTAACCCATTCCATATTTCTCAGCTGCTTCGGCATCTGCTTTTCTGACCTCAGGATGATTGGCCAGGCCCAGATAATTATTCAGGCTCCATACCAGAACTTCCTTGCCTCTGAATTTCATCCGGGGCCTGATCTCACCTTCAAGTTTTGGGAAAGTGAAATATCCATGTGCTATTTTCTGGTATTGCCCCAAGGGGCCCATACTTTTCTCAATTTTATCAAATATATCCACAGCTTTAATGTTTAAAATTTGAATCCACAAAAGTAATTTATTTTACTTTCTGAGCAAATGAGTAATATTAGCCTTTTAAAAACGTTAGTTCTGAAGTAAGCAATATATAAAAATATTTGAAGGTTAATAACACAAAATAAGGAATGCAATTACAGGACATTTTATGGGTCTTGACTGTTCCATTAAGTTAATTAATTATAAAATAGCTCAACATTAGAAAGTTCCGGTATTATACATTTTTGTATATAAGATTTTATTGTAAATTTGCGCGATATTTTACAGAGACATGAATCATTTGGGTAAGTTCTTATTTGTTAGCGTTTTGGTATTGGTTTTGGGGGGGTGCAGCGGTTATGAGAAAATATTAAAAAGCAGTGATTACAAGAAAAAGTATGATGCAGCACTAAATTATTACTACGAAAAGGAAGATTATGTTAGGGCAGCAACACTTTTTGATCAGATTACCCTGGTATTTCGTGGAACAGATCAGGCTGATACAGTGTATTATTTACAGGCGATGAGCTATTTCAAGCAAAATGATTTCATTCTGTCGGGGCATTATTTTCGTACTTTTGCGCGAACATATGGGGGAAGTCCTTTTGCTGAAGAAGCTGAATTTATGGGCGCCTATTGTTACTATCTAACCTCACCGCGACCGGAACTTGATCAGACCAATACAGTTCAGGCAATACAGGCCTTTCAGTTATATCTTATTAAGTTCCCTGACAGCGAACGTCAGGAACAGGTAAAGGCCTATTTTAATGAATTACGTGATAAGCTGGTTGAGAAATCCTATATCTCAGCCAAATTGTATTACGACTTGTCAGATTATAAGGCTTCCATTGTGGCACTGAATAATAGTTTGTTGAAATTTCCTGAGAGCAAATACCGCGAGGAAATTATGTTCATGCTGGTTAAATCGAGTTACATGTTGGCCTATAAAAGTATTTTGTCGAAGAAAAAAGACCGTTTTCAGGAAGCTATCGATGAATATTATTCTTTTGCAGCAGAATTTCCCGAAAGCAAGTATTTGAAAGAGGCAAAACGATATTATAATTTATCGGCAAAATATTTAGGTGATGATGTGATGGAAAATAGTGAAAACGAAGAAATTTAAATAAAATAAAAATGGATTATAAAAAATCGAAGGCAGAAGTTACAACTGTTACAAGGGATCTTTCCGATATGGAAGATCAGGTGGGAAATATCTATAAAGCTATAGTCATTACATCGAAAAGGGCAAATCAGATCAGTGTGGAAATTAAGGAAGAGTTGAACCGTAAACTCGAAGAGTTTGCCAACTATTCCGATAATCTCGAGGAGGTTTTTGAAAACAGAGAACAAATAGAGATTTCCAGGTTTTATGAACGTATGCCAAAGGCTACTCTTATTGCCCTTGAAGAATTTAATGAGGACAATATTTATGTACGAGAACCTGAAACAGAAAGCTAGTGTTTTTTAAGGGAAAAAATATTATTATTGGTGTTACCGGAAGCATAGCAGCCTATAAGGCTGCTTTTCTTATCAGATTACTTGTTAAAAAGGGAGCAGAAGTTAAGGTAGTAATGTCTGACCATGCTAAAGAATTTATTACTCCTCTGACGCTCTCAACCCTTTCAAAAAACCCTGTTCTGGTTGAGTTTTTTAATCCCGAAAACGGATCATGGAACAATCACGTTGACTTAGGATCATGGGCAGATGCATATATAATTGCACCTGCAACAGCAAATACTATTGCAAAAATGGCTAATGGCATAGCCGATAATCTTCTTCTTACAATATATCTCTCAGCCCGCTGTCCTGTATTAGTTGCACCGGCGATGGATCTTGATATGTTCAATCATCAGGCAACACAAAAAAATCTTCAGATCCTATCAGACAGGGGACATATCATCATCGAACCTTCAACCGGAGAGCTTGCCAGCGGACTGGAAGGAAAAGGACGGATGGAGGAACCTGAAGCTATTATCAGAATTCTCTCGGAACGTCTGAAAGATGCACCCAGATAAAAAGAATTCCCTGATTAAATTTAAGGGAAAGAAAGTACTGCTTACAGCGGGGCCAACCTATGAAAAGATTGATCCTGTAAGGTTTATAGGTAATTTTTCAACAGGTAAGATGGGATATGCAATAGCCTCCTTATTGTATGAATATGGTGCCGAAGTATCACTCATCAGTGGTCCAACCCATATCACTCCCATGCATCCGTTGCAGAAATATATCAAAGTGCAGAGTGCAAAAGAAATGTATACCTCCAGTATTGAATTATTTCCTCAGTGTGAAGTGGCCATATTGACTGCTGCTGTTGCCGATTATCGATCCGTAAGTATACAGGACCGAAAAATTAAAAGTGAAGAAGACAGACTGGTTCTGGAATTTGAAAAAACTGAGGATATAGCCAAAAAACTGGGACAGATTAAGAAGTCAGGTCAGATGATTGTTGGGTTTGCTCTTGAAACAGATAATGAAATAACTAATGCCCGTAAAAAGTTACAGGAAAAGAATCTCGACTTCATTGTACTGAACTCTTTGCGCGACAAAGGTGCCGGCTTTGGGTATGATACAAACAAAATAACTGTTCTTGATACAGACAATAAAATTCATAAATTCGGGTTAAAATTGAAAGAAGAAGTTGCGTATGACTTACTTCAGCTGATCTCAGAAAAACTTTAATACTATGCAGATAAGAAAAATCATCATAGCCTTTGTTTTATTGGCCTCTTTTGGCTCTGCAAATGCCCAGGAACTTAGCTGCCTGGTGAGTGTTAGTGCTTCACAGATTCCTGGTACAAATAAAGAGGTTTTCAATACCCTGCGCGATGCCATTACTGATTTTATGAACAATACTGCATGGACCAATAATGTTTTTGAAGTAAATGAAAGAATTGAATGTAACCTGCTTTTTAATATTAAGGAGGAAATAACAACCGGAGAATATAGAGCAACTTTAAATGTCCAGTCCCGACGGCCGGTTTACGGCACTTCCTACAATACAGTGATGATCAACTATTTCGATGACAATATCCGTTTCAAATACACGGAATTCGATCCGCTGGAGTTTTCTGAAACTACTCATCTCAACAATCTGACTTCCGTATTGGCGTATTATGCATACATTATCATAGGTCTCGACTACGATTCT
Organism: uncultured Bacteroidales bacterium; assembly: GCA_964592225.1. Lineage (GTDB taxonomy): Bacteria > Bacteroidota > Bacteroidia > Bacteroidales > UBA10428 > UBA10428. Next base: position 41,710 of record CAZQCO010000023.1, on the reverse strand, counting down.
TTTTCATTATATGGAGGGTCACCTTATTTTCAGAAGGCTGGTAAAATTGCCTATAATGCTCAATCCGCGTCCGAAGAAGGATGGAGAGCCGCAGATGGCGATGGGAAAAATAACAGATATAGACTTATCAATAATATTCTTGATGAAGGTTTTTCACCCCTGCGTGATTTTATTTATACATACCACCGTTTAGGACTCGATGTACTCGACAAATCCATCGAAAGGGGACGAATGGTGATAAAGGAATCAATTATGGATCTGGAAAAACTATACGATAACAAACCGGATCCATATATGCATTTTTTTCAGGTAGTATTGCAGACTAAAGCCGATGAAATTGTACAAACATTCGCACAGGCTCAACAACAGGACAAACAAAGAATTTATAATGTTATGAATTCTATCGATCCGGCGAATATCTCAAAATATGCTTCGCTTAAGGAATGATAGTATTTGTTCGAAACCTGTTTAAAGTTTTTCCACCATCGGGTTATTCTGCCTGAAGAGAAATCCATAGTTTTACAGAAAGAATATTTTTACCTATATGCTTAAATCGATTTATATCGATAATTATGCTCTTATCGAGCGCCTTGAAATTGAGCTAAAGAATGGTTTAACAATAATTACGGGTGAAACCGGTGCAGGAAAAACCATTTTACTGGGTGCCTTGGGTCTTTTGCTGGGAAAACGAGCAGACTCTGCTATACTTAAGGAAAAGCAAAAGAAGTGTGTTATTGAGGGTGAATTTAATTTGGAAGGATATGGCCTGGAATCATTTTTTAATTTAAACGATCTTGATTACTCCGTCGATACGATTATTCGCCGTGAAATAAGTAATAACGGGAAAAGTCGTGCCTTTATTAACGATACTCCGGTAACATTGGATATTATCCAGGAATTAACTATTAATCTTATCGATATACACTCTCAGCATCAAAATTTAGCGCTGAATAATGAAAATTATCTCCGATGGATAATCGATGCTTATGCCGGCACAACCAGCATGGTAAAAGAATACAAAGTGAATTATTCCGGATTGCAGGAATTAAAGCAACAATTTCACATAGCACGCGAGGCATATCTTAAGGATAAGGAGGATATTGATTATCTCACTCATCAGTTTAACGAATTACACATAGCTAATTTAAAAACCGGTGAGCTAGAGGAACTTGAAGAAAAAGCATCGATATTAAATCATGCCGAAGAAATAAAATTGGCCTTTGAACAATCGATTCAATTATTAGGGGAAGAACGGACAGGAGTCATTACTGGAGTGAAACAAGTCATGGATTTATTGGCACGGATCGTGAATCATTTTCCTCCTTCTGAAGAACTCAGAAGCAGAACAGAAGTAAGTTATATTGAATTAAAAGATATCTGTTCTGAGATTGAACAACATTTCAACCGAATTGAATTCGATCCTGAAGCAGCCCATATTATTACTGAGCGTATCGATCTTTTAAATACGCTGCTGCATAAATTCAAGGTAAAAACAATTGATGAACTTACGGTCATCAGGGATAAGCTTGACCATAAACTAAAACAATTGACAGTTGGCGATTACGAACTGGAAAAAATGGAGAAAGCGTTGGAGGAAAAAAGGAGTAGAGTTACAAAACAAGCCGAAGAACTCTCAGCAGAACGAAAAAAAATATTTCCTGATTTCGAGAATAAGATTTTACTGTTGATTAAGCAGCTGGGTATGCACAATGCCAGTTTTTCCGTAGTTCACGAAACAATTCCACCCTGTGATTCAGGTATTGATAAGATTCAGTTTCATTTTTCGGCAAATAGTAATATTCCTCCAATGAGTATTGCTAAAGTGGCATCGGGTGGCGAGTTATCTCGTCTTATGCTGGCGATAAAATATCTTATTTATGATGCTTCGGGTCTTCCCACTATAATTTTCGACGAAATTGATTCTGGTGTATCCGGGGAGATAGCTGATAAAGTTGGAAAATTGATCATGGAAATGGCCTCCGGAATGCAGGTGATCAATATAACACATTTACCCCAGGTGGCTAGTAAAGGCAAACAACATTTCATGGTATATAAAAAAGCTGTTGACGGAACTACGAAAACACTGATCAGGGAACTTGATAATAATGAGCGCCTAAAAGAGGTTGCTCGTATGTTAAGTGGCGATTCCATTACGGATGCTGCTATCGAAAATGCCAGGGTATTGTTAGGGCAATAGATTCACAATCGTTTATTTTTAATTATTCTAAATAATTTTAATCTACAATCAATTCCTATATCTTTGCACCCTGATTTTAATATAAATAATCATGGCGTATAATTTACTAAAAGGTAAGAAAGGCATCATTTTCGGTGCTTTAAATGAAATGTCGATTGCCTGGAAAGTCGCCGAAAAGGCATACGAAGAAGGAGCAGAATTTGTGCTTACTAATACACCTGTGGCTTTACGCTTAGGCACTTTAGATCAGCTGGCAAAGAAATGTAAAACTCAAATCGTGCCTTCCGATGCTACGAATGTTGAAGAACTGGAGGCCATGATAATGAAATCGATGGAGATCCTTGGGGGTAAAATCGATTTTATTTTACATTCCATCGGCATGTCGCCCAATGTTCGTAAAGGATTGTCGTACGACAGGTTGAATTACGACTACTATCTGAAAACGCTGGATATTTCGGCGCTATCGTTTCATAAAGTGCTGCATGTTTGCCGTAAGCTTGATGCGATCAATGATTGGGGATCGGTAGTTGCGCTTTCTTATGTGGCAGCGCAAAGAACTCTTTATGGGTACAACGATATGGCCGATGCAAAATCCCTGCTGGAATCTGTTGCCCGAAGCTTCGGATACATTTACGGACGCGATAAAAAAATCAGGGTAAATACTATTTCACAATCCCCCACTATGACAACCGCAGGTAGTGGTGTCAAAGGTATTGATCGACTTATTGATTTTTCAGAACGTATGTCACCACTTGGCAATGCAACAGCCGAAGATTGTGCCAGTTATTGCATTACATTATTCTCCGATCTTACCCGAAAAGTAACCATGCAAAACTTATTTCACGACGGAGGATTTTCCAGTATGGGCATGAGTCTGCGTGCTATGACTCAGTATGATAAGAGTTTTCACGATTGTATCGATCAGGGTGATTAACTTTCAAAATTATTGTGTAATAAAAAAACTTTTTAGAATAACTCTATCACTGCATTGAAATTCATCCAATTGTATTGTCATTATCTATGTTTTTTTACCTTTGCGCAGATAAATCTAAAAATGTATATATGTTTAAGCTTGGCATCATATTATTATTTTCAGTTTTAACACTTCAACTAGTTGCTCAGGATGAGATACAATTTGTTTTCGAAAATAATCCGCGTGCACTTGATATAAATTCTGTTTCAGGAAATGGATTTCGCGATCATCCTATGGGAAATGAAGTATCTAAAAAACTGGAATTATTAAAATCCCGATATACATATATTGTGCCAGCCAGTCCTACTTCACCTACCGATAAAACAGTTGTTATAAAGCCAGTTATCTATAATTCCATTTTAAAACTAAACAGGTATTACAAAAAAGAATTGAAAAGCGAAAATATTACACTTAAGGGCGCACAGGAAGAATTTCTGAAATGTATAAATATCGCTTTAATAATATATGCTGAGAATACTGATGAATTTGAGCAATACCTTCGAAAAGCTAAAAAACCTGATCAAATAATTGACACCTATAACAAGGTTATTTTAGAGTAATTCTTGCTTTTTCGCAGAAAAATATATATTCGTAGCTGATTTCATTCTCATAATTTTCACTAATGATATCCAAAATCCTACTTGGAATATTTATTTTTTCACCTGTCTTTATTATACTCTTAACTGAAAAAAGCAAAATTGCCAGTCAGATTGGTTCCATTCTCATTGCCTATGGATTTGGCATTTTATTGGGAAATATCAACCTCTATCCGCATTTGGATCAATATTTAATAAATTATGTATCCGTTCATACCAATGTTTCACTTTCAGATATAGAATTACTATTTCAAAAAGGCATTATTACCGAACAGGATATTTCAGCATTTAAGGTCTATAAACTCCAGGATTTATTAATGACTTTATCTATTCCAATAGCCATTCCGCTTTTACTGTTTTCGCTGAACATAAAATCATGGTTCAGAATGGCCGGGAAAACTTTTTTATCAATGATTCTTGCTATTATATCCGTTACAATTGTTGTAGGATTAGTAGGCTATTTTTATAAACCGCACATTCCGAATATGAATAAAATTGCTGGAATGCTAACAGGTTTGTATACAGGAGGCACACCTAATCTGGCCTCATTAAAAATGATGTTGAATGTCGATGTCGATACTTATATTAAAGTACATACTTACGATATGGTGCCTTCACTTCTCTACCTGTTATTTCTTATTTCTTTTGGTCGGGTATTATTCAGGAAATTTCTTTTACCTTATCCGGTCAATGAAAGTGCTTCTGAGTCTGATACCCTTCAATATGAAGAAAATTCATATAAGGGCATTTTCGTTTCTAAAATTATATATCGATTATTGGCCGCACTGCTGGTCGCTATTGTGATTTTTGCAATTTCCGGTCTGTTTTCACTTCTATTTAAAAGAGAATTACAAATGCTGTTTGCTATACTTTCGATAACAACACTTAGTATACTGGCATCTTTAATACCAAGGATAAACCGCATTGAAAAAACATTTGAATTGGGCATGTATTTTATCCTTGTATTCAGTGTTGTTGTAGCATCTATGGCCGATGTTAAACGGCTGCTTGATATTTCATTTTTATTATTCAGTGCAATATCCATTGTCATTTTTGGCACTTTATTGTTGCATACCTTACTATGTAAAATTTTTAAAGTCGATGCTGATACTCTAATGATAACATCCACAGCTCTAATGTGCTCACCTCCTTTTGTTCCTATGATAGCCGGGGCACTGAAAAACAAGGAAATAATAGTAAGTGGTCTTTCAGTAGGCATAATAGGGTATGCCATTGGGAATTATTGGGGAGTGTTAATGTCAATTCTTTTAAAATAAAAAGAATCAGGTTCAATCACCAGAAAAATTCAGGTAAGACTATTCTATTTTAGATAAAATTGAAAATATTTTTTTTTGTATCTATATAAAATTCAATTTGGTCGGACACACATTGAGAATTATACAGATAAAGAACATAGTTAATAAAGACTTTCAAAAATTCACACAAACGATTGAAATATAGTATTTTATATCGTGGCCATATGCCAGTTATATACATTTATTCATTACTCTTTTAATTTCTATTGTTTGCATAATTATACAAAATATTTACATAACCATTCTATTATGCTGTTTTTTAAGTAGTTAAAAAAGGCTGTAAATTTTTTTTTAGCAATTATTTTTTTAGATTTGGCCCTACGATTGAATCTATCGGATATGAATCGATAGTATTTTAATCCTTGAACCTATTATAAACCTAAACTTTTATCTATGAAAAGAATTACAGGTATGCTTGTATGTCTGGCATTGTTTTGCTATTCTGCTATTGCCCAGGACATACAGATTACAGGTACTGTTACCAGTGAGGAAGACGGTAGCATGTTACCTGGTGTCTCGGTTGTGATAAAAGGCACAACTAATGGGACGACGACCAACATTGATGGTGTTTATTCACTTTCCGCACCATCCGATGCCACTTTAGTTTTCAGTTTTGTAGGTATGATCACTGCTGAAGTGCAAGTGAATAGCCGTACAAAGATCGATGTAGTCATGGGCTCAGAGTATTTCGAAGTAGCTGAGGTTGTGGTTACAGCTTTGGGTATTACAAGAGAGAGTAAATCTCTGGGTTACGCTGTACAGGAAGTGAGTGGTGATGATGTAAGTGCCGTTAAGTCTGACAACTTCATTCGGTCCCTTACAGGAAAAGTGGCTGGTGTTCATATAAAGAACACGACAAACTTTGGCGGATCAACCAATGTGATTATCCGTGGTTCTACATCATTAACTCAGAACAATCAGGCTTTATTTGTTGTAGATGGAGTACCCATAAGTAATTCTAACACGAATAATACCGGTCAGACAACCGGTCGAAGTGGGTATGACTATGGTAATGCAGCTTCCGACATAAATCCGAATGATATTGAGTCGGTTAGTGTTTTGAAAGGTGCAGCTGCAACGGCGCTTTATGGTTCCCGAGCGGCCAATGGTGTTATCCTTGTTACAACAAAAAAAGGATCAGAGGGCAGTGCAATACATGTAACTGTTAACTCTAATGTTACATTCAGCATGATGGACAAAAGCACCTTCCCTAAGTACCAAGATCAGTATGGTGGTGGCTATGATCCCACGTGGTATAGCAGTCCTGATTATCCGGGTCTCGATGCTGATGACATTGACGGTGATGGTACCGATGAACTGCTGGTTCCTTTTTACGAAGATGCTTCCCGTGGCCAGAAATTTGATCCCAACCTGATGGTGTATCCTTACAGTGCTTTTATTCCCGGTGCACCAAACTATATGGAAGCCAGACCATGGGTTGCAGCAGAAAACGGGCCGGAAACATTTTTCGAAACCGGTGTTAGCTATACCAATAGTTTTGATGTTACCGGTGGCACTGAAAAATCGGCCTATCGTTTTTCTTATACTAACCAGGACTTATCCGGTATTATGCCTAACAGCTCATTAAAGCGAAATAACTTTATCTTTAATGGGGCCTATAATATTTCCGATAACCTGAAGATTTCGGCCAGTGCCAATTATATCAATACCAAAGGACTGGGTCGACCCTCAACAGGATATAGCGATAATATCATGTCATCGTTCCGTCAATGGTATCAGGTTAATGTTGATATTCAGGAGCAGAAAGAATTATATGAATTATATGAAGATGGAGAAATTACTTCTAATCCTACATGGAATCCTGTTGCCTGGAATGACGGTACAGCTATTTATTGGGACAATCCCTACTGGGTCAGGTATCAGAATTACGAGCAGGACCAGAGGAATCGTCTTATCGGGTACACACAACTCGACTGGCAAATAACAAGTTTCTTAAGTGCTATGGGCAGAATCTCAGTCGATAACTACAGCGAACTTCAGGAAGAACGTAAAGCCGTTGGTTCCGTGGCCGGTGAGTTAGGAGTTGATCGTCCCGATGTAACTTCAGGTTATTCCCGCTACCAGAGGAACTTTATTGAAACCAATGCCGATCTGATGTTGAATTTCCAGAAAACATTTGGCGAAGTAGATCTTACTGCTTTGGTGGGAACTAATATCCGACGAAGCGAATTCGATCGTGTATTTTCTTCTACTAACGGTGGTTTGGCTGTTTCTGATGTATATGCTTTAAGTAATAGTGTTGACCCTATGTTACCACCGGAAGAGCGACTGGAACAAATTGGAGTAAACGGAATATTTGGAAGTGTCAACGTAGGGATCATGGATCTTGTATATTTAGATGCTACTCTGCGTAGAGACCAGTCATCTACTTTACCTGAAGAAAATAATGCCTACCTCTATCCTTCAGTATCGGGTAATTTACTTTTCTCTAATTTACTGGATGTCTCCTGGCTATCGCTAGGTAAATTACGAATTAATTACGCTGAAGTAGGTAACGATCCTGCTGCTTTAAGAGTTTATGATACATACAGGGCTAATGCTCCCTTTGCAGGGACTTCAATGGTAACTAACTATTATGCTAAAAATAACGAAGAACTTAAACCTGAACGTACAAAATCGGTAGAGGGTGGTTTGGAAGTTATGGCATTCCAGAACAGGTTGGGATTTGATTTAGCATTGTATAAGCAAAACTCTTTTGATCAGGCAATGCCTGTTCGTGTATCTCAAATCACTGGTTACCGCGAAAAATGGGTGAATGCCGGTGAAATTGAAAATAAGGGAATAGAATTGGTATTATACGCTTCACCTGTTGTTACTAACGATTTCCGATGGAATATAACACTAAACTGGGCCAAGAACCAGAACCAGGTAATTTCACTTTTCGTTGATGAAGCAGGAAATGAAGTGCAAAATCTTCAATTAGCTAATTTACAGGGTGGAGTTACCATCAATGCTTCTGTTGGTGAACCTTATGGAAACATCCAGGGATCAGATTATACCTATCACGAGAATGGTGGGAAAATTGTTGATGAAGATGGATACTATGTTAAATCTTCAACCAACGATATTGTATTAGGTAATTTCAATCCCGACTGGACCGGAGGTATCATGAATACCCTTTCATTCAAAAATATAGATTTAAGTTTCCTGATTGACTGGCAAAAAGGTGGTGAAGTATTCTCACTCGACCTTTGGTATGGTATAGGCACAGGGCTCTATGCTGAAACTGCCGATGAAAACGAATTTGGCAATCCGGAAAGAGATCCTATAACCTATATCAACGACGATCCTGCACAGGGACTTGATGAAAGTACTTGCGGTGGTATCCGTTTAGCAGGTGTAACTGAAGACGGTTCTGAAAACACTGTTCGTATACCAAGCGATATTTTCGCCAATGGATGGGTACTCAGCCCCAATAAACAATTTGTGTATGATGCATCCTTCGTGAAACTTAGAGAAGTTGAACTTACTTATAATCTTCCAAGAAGTCTTATGAGCAAAACCTTCATCTATGGTGCTTCAATCAGTTTTGTAGGATCGAACCTCTGGATAATTCATAAGAATCTTCCACATGCCGATCCGGAAGCAACTCAGGGTTCAGGTAATATTCAGGGATGGCAGAGTGGGGTATTCCCGGCCACCAGGAATTTCGGATTTTCATTAAGACTTCAATTCTAATACATAAAAAATTCTTGTCATGAAAAGAACATATATAATTTACATCGTATTGTTTGCCTTGCTCATCGGGTGTACCGATAAGTTTGAGGATTTCAATACCGACCAAAAGAACCCCACTGATGTGGCGGGTAATACATTGTTCTCAAATGGTCAGAAGGAATTGTCTGATCAGGTGAACCAGACCAATGTAAACCAGAATATCTGGAAACTATGGGCACAATACTGGACTGAAACCACCTATACGGATGAGGCCAATTATGACATAGTTACCAGAAATATCCCCGAACAGATATACCGGTATTATTTCAGGGAAGGTGCCTTAAAAGATATGGATGAAGCTGCCAGGTTAATCAGGCAGGAAGTAGGTACACCTGATGAAGCAACCATTCAGAACCGGCTATATATAATCAGCATACTTAAATGCTATGCCTTTAACAGGTTAGTCGATATTTTTGGGATGATTCCCTATTATGACGCACTGGATATTGGTAATGTCTACCCTGCCTATGATGCCGGCGCTGATGTGTACAATAGCATACTGGATTCATTAGACGCAGCTATTGCCGGATTGGATCCGGATATCGGAAGTTTTGGTGGAGCTGACTTGTATTATGGTGGAGATGTTGCAGCCTGGACTAAATTTGCCAACACACTGAAAATTAAAATGGGTGTGACTCTTGGTGATGTAAATAATTCACTGGCTCAGTCGGTGGTTGAATCGGCAATTGATGGTGCATTTGAAGGCTCGGCAGATGATTGTTTAATGCCTTATCAAACAGCTTCTCCTAACCAGAATCCATTATACGAAGAAATCATATCCACCGGTAGAAAAGATTTTGTAGCAGCAAATACTCTGGTAGATAAAATGAATGAACTCAACGATCCAAGATTAGCTCATTACTTTACTACAATTGATACTTCGGGAGCTGGTGACATTGTATTTTATGGAGGAACCTATGGATATTCTGCTCCTTATGCACAATATTCGCATGTCCATCCGGATATTCTGGCCCCTGACTTCCACGGTTTTCTTATGACCTATACCGAATTGTTGTTCTATCTGGCAGAAGCAGCTGAAAGAGGGTATGCTGTTCCACTTACTGCTGAGGAGTATTATAACTTGGGTGTTACTACTTCGATTCTTGAATGGGGTGGAACTCAGGATGATGTAGATACCTATCTGGCTCAGGCAAGTGTTGCCTACGCCACAGCTGAAGGCGACTGGAAACAAAAGATAGGAACGCAGTCATGGATCGCTATGTATACAAGAGGTTTGGAGGCCTATACAACATGGCGAAGATTAGATTATCCAGTATTTAATATTGCTCAACAGATCGCTTCAACAAGTGAAATTCCTACACGATTCACTTTTCCAATACAGGAGCAAACCTTAAATCCGGATAACTATACAGCTGCTGCTGAAGCTGTTGGGGGCGACGAACTTACCACCCCAATTTTCTGGGATATGAATCCTGCTATTCCTAATCCGGCTGAATAAAAATAAATTTTCTATTTATAATTATAAGGCTGTCTCATTACAGAGACAGCCTTATTTAATGCGTATCTACAGATTCCTGTTATCAGGTTCAGATAAGCTCATTTATATTAAATGATTGTGAATTAATGGTTTGCATTTTATTTAACTAGTTTAGTTTAAGTCTAATTAAGGTAATAATTCATATTAGCCTGTATTCTAAGCACTTAAATAATGAGAACAAATTTGTTTTTCCGAATATTTTTATTAGATTTGAATACTGATAGCCCTAACAACGGGCTTTTCAGCTATTTTATATTATACTTTAACCTATTATAAACCTAAAATTATTATCTATGAAAAGAATTACAAGTATTCTTGTATGTCTGGCATTCATAGGCCTATCTGCCTTTGCACAGGACATACAAATTACGGGTAAGGTTACCAGTGCTGACGATGGCAGTTTATTGCCGGGTGTGGCTGTGCAAATTAAAGGTACATCGACTGGTACTGCTACCAACATTGATGGCGAATACACTATCAAAGCTCCTTCCGATGCAACGCTGCTTTTCAGTTCAATTGGAGTGATTAGTCAGGAAGTAGCTGTGGTAGGGCGATCTACTATTGATGTTGTGATGGAGACTGAGATTGCTGGTCTGGATGAAGTAATTGTAATTGGTTACGGAACCTCAACCTATGAAGCTAATACTGGTTCTGTGGCTGTGGTCAGAAGCAATGAAATTGCTGACATACCGGAAAGCAGTTTTGAGAAAATGTTGGATGGTAAAGTGGCGGGCGTTCAAATTACTGCTACTACCGGTCAGCCCGGATCTCAGAGTCAGGTTCGTATTCGAGGCGCCAGCTCGGTAAATGCCGGTCGTGAGCCCCTTTATGTGGTTGATGGAATTCCGATCACCGGCAATCAGGATGAAAATGATCCGAATACTTCTCCCTATTACATGGTAAATACAAACAATGTATTAGCTATGATAAATCCTAATGATATTGAGTCGATCTCAATTCTGAAGGATGCTTCGGCAGCAGCCATTTACGGATCAAGGGCTGCAAATGGGGTTGTTATCATCACTACAAAAACTGGAACAGAAGGGAAAACAAAAGTTAATTTTAATGCCAGGTACGGTATAACTTCATTGGCAAACGATAACGGATTTGATGTTTTAACACCGGAACAACTTATTGCCTTGAGACAAAGGGCTTCCTGGAACGTTGGGGAAGATCCTAATGATCCGTCAAGTCCTTACTATATGCCCGATTCAATACTTCAGTTACCCATGGTCAACTGGATGGATGAATTGACCCGATACGGAAAGATCAATGAATATGATCTTTCGATTTCAGGCGGCAATGAAAAGACCCAGCACTTTACTTCAGCCAAGTATTCAAAAACTGAAGGTGTTTTCCATGGGGTTGATTATGAAAGCTTTCAACTTCGTTCGAATATCGATCATAAGATTAACGACAAGCTAAGTATGGGTGTCAAAATGAATGCATTCCATTCATTTTCAAACGATGTTGCCATGCAATCGTTGTATTTCGTTAACCCGGCATTTGGAGGTATGCTTATGAATCCTTATACTCCGGTATATAATGAAGATGGTACTTTCAATATGGATATTCCTGAAAACTCAAATACAAATATTCTGGCTTCTGCAGAATATGATGAACAATGGGAAAAACAAAACAGGTTAACAAGTCAGGCATTTCTGGTTTGGGAACCCATCCAAAATTTAAAATTTAAGACGAATAATGGAATTGAGTATACCGATGGTGAAGGACGCAGGTACTGGGCACCGGAGGCTGATGCTAATGGTGAAGCCACATTACAGGTAACAAGAGCTAAGTATTCACGGTTTACTTCATCTAACACGGTTTCTTACCTGTTAATAAAGGAAAACCATAGTGTTAATTTGCTGGGTGGATCCGAGATAATAGATAACAGTGACAATTACTACTATGTATATTCACCCGATGTTGATGGAAACATTCCTTTTCCAAATACCAGTCCTTCAGATCAGGATGATGCTGACTATGATGAAAGTCGATATACAATGGCATCCTTCTTTGGTATTTTGGACTATAATTTTGCCTCAAAATATTATTTGAGAGCCAGTTTAAGAAGAGACGGAAGCTCAAAGTTTGGCTCTAACTATCGTTGGGGTACCTTCTATTCGGTTGGTGTATCGTGGAATCTTCATAGGGAAAGCTTTATGTCCGGTGTACGACCTGTTAATTTACTGAAATTACGTGCCAGCTATGGCGTAAGTGGTAACGATGATATCGGGACCTATGAACAATGGGGTATTTATCAACCGGTTCAATATAATGGTATATCTGGTATGGGGCCTTTGCAACCTGCTAACAACGATTTAACCTGGGAAGGTAATAAAGGCTATAACCTTGCCATCGATTTTGGTTTGTTCAAGAAAATCAACGGTTCATTTGAATATTATAACAGAACAACTACTGAGATGTTGCTGGATGTACCCCTTTCTCGTACAACAGGATTTACTTCGATCAGGCAAAACATTGGTTCCATGAAGAATTCCGGGATTGAATTTTTAATTAATTACAATGTATTAAACACTTCGGTTCAATGGAATATTGGCTTTAACATAGCAGCCAACAGAAGTGAGATCCTTGATCTGGCTCTGGAAGAAGGAGAATTCATTAATCCTGATAACACTCGTATGATCTTCAGGGAGGGAGAACAACTCTTATCCTATTACCTGTATGACTATGCAGGTGTTAACCCGGTAAATGGTGAAGCTCTCTGGTATGATGAATCAGGTAAAATAACCAATAATTATAGTGATGCCCGTCGTGAGATACTGGGTTCACCGGAACCTGATTTTTTAGGCGGATTTAGTACCGATGTAAGCTATAAAGGTCTTATGCTTGCTGTAAACTTCGCCTACAAATATGGAAATGAAGTTCTTATTGAGGAGTTACACTACTTAAACAGTGATTGTTATTGGTATAATGCTAATCAGGTGAAGACTCAATTAGACTATTGGATAAATCCAGGTGATATTACCAGGAATCCGAAACCACTTCCGGATAATACTACCAATTCCAATGCATACAGGAATCCACGCTGGATGTTCAATGGTAGCTATTTGAGGGTTAAGAATATTACCTTATCATATTCTTTACCTGAGTCGCTAATAAGCAAAGCGAAATTGGCTAATCTGCGGGTTTATGCAAGTGCTGTTAATCTTTTTACTTTCCACGATGTTGATTTCTGGGATCCGGAACGAGGTGAGGAAGGTATGGGATTTGGTGTATACCCTATGACTAAGAGCATGATATTTGGTTTGGATGTAACCTTTTAACAATACCTTAAATCGTAAATGAAAATGAAAAGATATAAAATAATATTAAGTCTGATTGCAATTCTGGTATTATTCGCATCTTGTGAAGACTTCCTTACGCAGGAACCCAGACTTCGCCAGACAACGGAATTAACACTATCGACATACGATGGTCTAATGAACGCTGCTGTTGCGGCATATTCTCCAATGTATGATGACTTTTGGTACGGACGTGATTTTTTAGTTATCGCCGATCTGAAAGGTGGTAATTCAAAAATCAGCCCAATTACCTCTGGTCGTTTTGTACAAGAGTATCTATGGAATAATACACCTACAAATTCCACCTATTTGTGGACGAGGGGGTATGATGTAATCGCACGTGCCAATAATATTATTAATGCACTTGATGGATTTGAAGAACCAGGAATTGAAGAAGAAGATCTGATAGCACTGGAAGCAGAAGCAAAATTCCTCAGGGCACTAGCCTATTTTGATATGGCACGTCTCTTTTGTCCGGCCTATAACGATGCCGGAAACAGTGTATACGGTCTCCCAATTGTATTAGTCACTGAGTTAGGTGAACCTGCTCGTAATACGGTTCCTGAGACCTATGCCCAAATCGTCGAGGATCTCGAATTTGCTGTTGAAAACCTACCCTCAACTCCGCTTCATCAGTCAGAAGGCGGCGATCCAAAAGGCTGGGCTACCAACAATGCAGCCAAGGGACTTTTGTCACGTGTTTATCTCTATATGGAAAACTGGCAGGATGCTGCTGACCTTGCAACTGAGGTAATTGATGACATGGGAGGTGCAGATGGTTTATATACACCGGAAGAATGCAATACATGGAATAATGATGGTGTTTGGGGAACCGATGCAGCTCGTGAGATAATCTTCGAGATATTTGGAAGTGAAGGAAATAGTTCCCACCCTAACTGGGATCAGATTACCTATATCATGTCTCCTAATGGTTATGGTGATGTCGGAGCTTCCATGGATGTTATTGATCTTTATGAAGTAGGTGATGCCCGATTAAATCTGTTCACTACTACAGCCGAATATCCTGATAGTTACTGGAGTTTAAAATATCCGGGCAAGGGTGGAAATCTGCGTGTTGATAATATTTCCGTGCTTCGCCTGTCGGAAATGTACCTGATACGTGCTGAAGCTGCCCTGGAAGGTGCTTCAACAGGTTCTACGGCCACTGCCGATCTGAATGCTATCCGGGTTAACCGTAGTGCTTCATCAATTTCAAACCCTACGTTACAGGATGTTTATGATGAGAGACGCCGGGAATTATGTTACGAAGGACATCAGTTGTTCGATCTGAAACGTACTAATCGACCACTGGAAAGGACTGATTTTGATGGTGCAGTCAATCAGAACATTCCCTATCCTGATTATCGTTGGAACTACCCGATAATCATTGAGGAGATGGATGCCAATCCTAATATGGTTCAAAATCCTGGTTATTCAAGTGCTAACTAAAATATTACAGTAATATGAAAAATTATTTTAAATTATTATATATTCTTCTGGCTATCGGATGGCTGTTCAGTTGCGAGAACGAACCTATTATGTACGATAGCTCGAAAAACCATGTGGCCTTTACACAAGGTGAAGTCTTAATAGCGGAAAATGCTGGCATGGTGGGAATTCCTGTTATGGTAGTTGCAACCTTAGACGATGCTGCTGTTACAGTTGATTTTATGTTCGATGCCGATCAATCAGTGGCTTCTGAAGGTACTGATTTTACTATCGAGAACGATCCCATGACCCTTAGTTTTCCTAATGGATGGGGGTATGATACAATCTGGGTTACACCTGTTGATAATGATGTATTTGGAGGGAATATCACTTTTGTAATGCGTCTCACAACGAATTCTCTGAATTATCAGTTTGGAGCCCAGGACTCCATTATCTGCACTATTGTTGATAATGAACATCCCCTGGGTATCTGGATCGGTTCTTACGAGATCGAAGCCACCTTTGTGGCCGGATATTTCAGCGATGAGGTCTGGACAGGTATTGTAACCGAGCCCGATCCGAACGATGTCAATAACCTGATCATCACCGGACTTTGTGGCACTGCCTATTCTGAAAGATTACCGATAACTGCATCAGTTGATCTGGAAGCAATGACTATTACCCTTCCTGCTGGAGCTGATATCGGATCACATGATAATTACGGAGGACCTGTAAACCTGTATGTGGGTACTGAAGACAACTCAGTTGATGAGGAAGCACCGATTGTAGGAACTATAAACAACGATGGCACCATTGAGATTCCTATGATAGGGATATACTTTGCAGGAGGTATTAATGAAGGTTTGACTTATGGTGTTTACAACACAGTATGGAATAAAGTCGGAAAATCTTTTCCTATTGAAGAACGTAGGGTTCCTGTCTATAATCAATCGCAGATAATTAAAATAAAATGAATTTAGCAATGAGATACATACATAAATACATAAAAATTTTGGTCGGGAGTAGTTTGTTATCCATACTGCTGTTCTCTTGTACCAAATTCGAAGAGTTTTCTTCCAAAGATCCTTCTTTAGGGATTCCTACAGTTGAAATAGCTGTTGTTTCGGTTCAAGACTCTGCTGTTAGAGTAAGTGCAACTTCAAATATGGAAGGTTACCTGGCTATTGCAATCCTGGTAGGTTCTGATACTAATATTTATAACCGGGTTGATGTTCTCACCAATAATCTTTCAGATGAATTCAGACTAGCTTTTGCTTCCTCAAAAGTTTTCGCTGGTGAGGCAGTTACTGCTTCATTTGCTGAATTAACCCAGAATACTAGCTATAAAGCCATTGCCGTGGCAAATAATGCAGAAGGTAATTCCAGCGAGCTGGTAGAGTTGAGTTTTCAAACGGACGATATCTATTCACCGGAATATACCGGTGCCAATCCGGGTATATCAACAGATCCAATTCAGGCTCTGGATTTTGCAGTAACTCTTGAATTTAATGAACCTGTAAGATTGGATGATGCATCGCTGATCCGATATGGCTACTTGAGTTTGGTTGATTTTTCCACCAACTGGGTGACTGTTTCTGAGGAAGATGTAATAGTTGATGGTAGCTCAGTAACTATTCAACAATCTATAACTCCTGCATACAGACAATACGTATTCTTAACTATTGATTCATTGGCCATAACTGATATAGTTGGAAATGCATTTGGAGGTATTGACAGCTATCTCGATTTAGGAGAAGGTGCCCTTTATGGCTTATTCTGGCGTACTGAAGCCACTGAATATCCCGTAACAGGAGTATCTCCAACAATTGGTGATGTGCAAACAGAGGCTGATTTCCAGGTTGAAGTAACATTTGACGTTGAATTAGATTTTGGAAGTGATTTTAGTGAGAGTGAGGATGACTCAACTTCTGTTATTTTTACCTACAAACAGTCAAATGGGAGCACGTTAACATTCCCAGTACCGGAAGACAATATTAGTTTTGACGGAACAACCGTTACCATTGTTCAGCCTCAAACTCCAAATCCGGGTGACGTAGTATATCTGACTATCGGTTCAGGTGCTTTTGCCGACGAAAACGGAAACCCGAACTCAGCCTATGAAACAGAAGATGGCTGGCTGATATCGAAAGGATTAACCGTCGATCTGGTAATTGGAACTTATGATGCCACTTGTGTATCGTATTTCGACGCTTCTGTTTACGTATATACAATAACTATTGTAGAGGATCCTGAGGTTGAGGATGGTGTAATAATGAGTGGTTTTGAATATTCAGATTCATTAGTCTATGGAACATTTGATGGTATTTGGGGACGTATTACCATTCCTTCATTCCAATCATTAGGTGATTTCCTAGGAGATGGCAGCGATGTAGTTTTTGATGCTGGATATGCTGATGAAACAGTTCCTGCTATTGCTGAAGTAGCAATAAATGGAGATATTACCTGTACCTGGGGAAGTTTAATTGTAGGAGGTGATTATGATGGTTACTACTGGGATTACTATGAAAATACTTCATGGGAAAAACAAACCAAATCCGGATCAATGGTACGACTTAAAAAAGTTGACAAGGTTCCTCATGTTTTAATGAAGAAGTAATCATTACTATTATAATCTAAAAAAGGCCACCTAAAAAGTGGCTTTTTTTAGTTAAAATTTATTTTGTAGATAAACTATTAATTTATTAATTCGTTAAAGGATTAAGGAGCAGTAATGTATAAAAAAGTTTATATATCAGTTGTAATACTAATCTTGGGTTGGTATTTCGTTATAGCCAACCCGGTTTCAGAAGAACATGCATTGGAATTTGCAGGGAATTTTATTTCTTCATTTTCAGAAAATAGTGCTGCATGCTCTGTGGATAGTATATTCACATTCCCCGACAAACAATTACAAGGCTTATATTTAATACGACTTAAACCCGCAGGTTGGCTGCTCATATCTTCCGATGATGTTGTACAACCTGTATTAGGATATTCTTTTGACACTCCTTTCTCCGGATTAGAAACTTTGAATGAAAGTATATTATCCTGGTTGAAAAATTACGCATTACAAATTACATGCCAGGCTTCTGAAAAAGAGAGTAGTCAGCATCCGTTATGGGATTTAAATAACATGGGAAATATCAGCAATAATAAAAAAGCTGTATCTCCTTTAATCGATGTTACATGGGATCAGGGGGGTGGATGGAATCGTTATTGCCCGTCCGACGAAAATGGACCCGATGGACATGCTTATGTAGGTTGTGTTGCCGTTGCCATGGCGCAGGTAATGTCTTATTATAACTATCCCGAACATTCTGTGGGTAATTATCATTATACACATAGTACGTATGGTTACATTTCTGTAAATTTTAACCAGGATGGTTTTTACGACTGGCCCCATATTTCCACCGGAATCTCTGATACAATTAATGCAAAATTATTATATCATGCTGCAGTTTCAGTAGAGATGGACTTTGGACCTGATGGATCGGGTACTCAAACTTCCTATACACGAAGTGCCCTGGTTAATTATTTTAAATACCCAACAGGGGTGATGGAATACGAAGCCAGATATGATGACGATGAAGAATGGAAAACCCTTCTTCGATCAGTGCTCGATCAAGGGATTCCAATTATTTATGATGGAGATGCCAATGATGATAAGGCAGGGCATGCTTTTAATATTGATGGGTACCAGGGAGATTATTTTCATTTGAATTGGGGCTGGAGTGGCTATTATAATGGCTATTTTACGATCAATAACCTGACTCCCGGAACTCACAATTTCACAAGTAATCAAAATGCTATGCTGAATATTCGTCCACCTAAACCAGGTCCAAAAGATATTATGTTGTCAGGTACTACTGTGAAAGAAAATATGCCTGTTGGAACTCCGGTCGGTGTTATTTCAGTGGAAGATGAAGTAGAAGACAATATTTATAGTTATTCTCTGGGATTCCCAATAATTTTAAAAGAAACTAATGATTTGTATTTTACACTTTCGGGTGACACAGTTAAAACAAAGCAGGTTTTTAACCGTAATGAACAAAGAGAACTTTCTCTATACATAACAGTAACCGATCAGTATAATAATACTTTAAGTAAGGAATTTATCATTACGATACTTAATGATGTTACTGCTTTAAATACACAGGAATTAACCGGGATTGATATTTACCCTAATCCTGCTGAGAATATACTTTTTATTGAAAACCTGCCTGTTACACAAAGCCAAATTACATTGGTTATTTATAATATTTCGGGAATACCGGTTTTTGAAAAAACATTCGATTCTTTAACAGATACAATACAAACTATTGATCTGTCAAAACTTAAACCAGGTCTCTATAATATTATATTGCAATCTGAAGGACAGAAGCAATATAAATCAATAGTAATTTTATAGTACAAATTTTTTAAATGAAATCAAATGCAGTTTACCTGTTTCCGATAAATATTTATTGTTGTCTTTTTCATATATTTAGTATGTATAAAATCCGTAAATATGTTCCTCAATAAGTATAATTTGATTTTCTTTCTTTTATTTTATGCTTGTAAACCGGTTCAGATAAGTACGGAACTGAATCATCATGAGGCAAAAATACTATTTCAGCAGGCGAAAGAAAATGCAGCGGATTATACACTGAAATATAATAAGGATTCGGTATATGCAATATGTCAATATATCGGGAAAGAATATATTATAGGGAAGCCTGTATCCTTCTTTGTTTATGATATAAAAGATAAAAGAATGTGCTGGGTAAGCATTAAAGAATATAATAAAGCGGAATGGAAGGATTCTTCTACTATCAGGTTGACACGTTATTCAGGTATACCCAAAGGAAGTTCCCTGCAGAACTATTCAAGCATGGAAGGAGTACGTGTTTATTTATTAAATGTAAAATCAAAAGAATTATCAGAACAATATAATTCTAATCGTTGAATAATTGAATAATAACTATGAAAAGGACGAAAATTATTTTATTAGGAGGGGTAGTATCCCTGATCATTGTATTTGTTTTTTTACTTATTAAAAAAGATAAGAATGATAATATAATAAGGTATATCAAAATCAATGGTACTAACGAAACAGAGATAAAACTCATACCAAAAGAAGCCCGTATTTTGGAATTGAAAAAGTTCTTTACTGGAATAAAAGTTCCTTTCGGTGAAACTGTTTCGAAGGAACCCATAAATAACCTTATGCGTGAATATCATAAATTGAAAAAACTGAAAAATGCTTCAGAAACTGTAGAATGGATTACTAGAGGACCTTCAAATGTAGGCGGTCGCTCCCGCGGTCTGATTATCGACCCCGATGATCCGGAATATAATACCTGGTATGTTGGATCGGCAACAGGGGGTGTATGGAAAACAACCGACAGGGGTAAAACATGGGTATGTCTGACAAATGAATTGCCTTACCAGGCCACTACAACATTAGCTATGGCTATGTCAAATACCAATATAATTTATATGGGGACTGGTGAGTCATTTCCTGGGTCAATGCAAACTACCGGTGGTGGTATTTTTAAAAGTACCGACAAGGGAAACACATGGAACCAACTCGAAGCAACCTCCTCATCGGAAGATTTCAGGTATATCAACCGTATTATTGTTGACCCAGATGATGAAGATATAGTGCTGGCTATAACCCAAACCGGTATTTTTAAAACTACAGACGGAGGTACCAGCTGGGAACAAAAGTATGAGAGTACAAATGCAGTAGAACATATAATTGCCGATGCCAGCGATTTTGATATACAGTTTGCAGCTGAAAATGGGAAAGGAGTATTACGTTCACTTGATGCCGGAGATACATGGGAAAATAAGAGTAAAGGGATAAGCCCTCATGCAAGAATAGAATTGGCTTTATGTGCTACAAATTCTCAAAAGGTTTATGCAAGTTTCGAAAAGCTTAATGATTTGTCTGAATTGTATTGCAGTTGGGATCAGGGAGAAAACTGGCAACTGGTAGTTAATGAGGAAGATGAAATTGATTACCTCGGAGGACAGGGTTATTATGACAATACCATAGCTGTACATCCTTACGATGAGAATACGGTATTTATCGGAGGGGTTAGCATTTGGAAATCAACCATGACTTTAACGGTACAAGAAGGAGAGCCAAGAGTTTTGGGCTTTGAAAAAGAGAATACCGATTCATTTCTTGATTTTATTCTCTTCACAGGGAATCTGTTACCAGGATTTAGCACGGGCGATATGGAAGATGCCTACGCCTTGCATGATACGGATTTTGTTTCGATTGAGATTCGTTTCGGACCGGGATTAAGTCAGAAAGCTCACCGGTTTTTTGTACCTGAGGAGGCTACTTCGGGGGTTTCTTATGATCAGTATACTTATCAGGATTATATTGATGTTCCTTTTCAGGTTTGGGATGTGAGTAGTAATCCCGAACGTCAGTTAATGTGTTCATTCCGCGACCAGGAACGTGATGGGGCTTTTAATCTTTACGAGAGAACGGGAGAAGATTACGGAGAACTAGGCAGGGAATATCTTTTTATTAATTCTGTTGAATATGATCCAAATATTCCCAGTCCGGATATCGCTCAAACCGGGGGAAGATCTTATAAACTTATATATTTTTTCTGGCCTACTCTCGCAGAAGGCGGAACCTGGGATCCGGAAAATCTTCCGGAATCGAAAATTTCTATCGAATGGGGTTCTCAACAAGAACGTATAGCTACAACCGAAATTGTAGGGGATGTATATGGCAGATTTGGCGGATTGAATGAATATATCGAAGATAATGGAGGGACAACGGTTACAGGCTTACATCCGGATCAACACAACTTGTTTATGGTGCCCATCAACGAAGCGAGTGAAGATTTCTGGATTGTAGTTTCGAACGATGGTGGTTTGGCTCTTTCTACGGATAATGGGGTCAACTTTACTCAGTTGAATCGAAATTTTATCACCACTCAATTTTATGGGGTGGCAAAGAAGCCTATTTACAATGAGTACATTGGAGGAACTCAGGATAATGGCACCTGGCAATCGCCTATTGATATTAATGCTTCACTTGATACTGCATTCCATTTCCGTGTGGGTGGAGATGGGTTTGAAATCATATGGAACCAACAGGATCCTGTCCGTATTATGGCCAGTATTTATTATAATAATATAAGAGCTTCATACAACGGAGGTTTAACCTGGCAATTGGTGACAGATGGAATTGTTTCAGGCGATGGGCCTTTCATTACAAGGTTGAGCGCCGTTCCATCTAACAATAATATAGTATTTGCTGTAGGAAGTGATGGAATATACAAAACCATAAGTTTTGCTTATACCGGATGGGAGACAATTGAAATTGGAGAAGGTTGGTCTGATCCTCTATATGGGATTTACTGGAACCAGGTTGAAGTTTCTCCGGCTAATGAACAAATTGTATGGGCAGGTGCAGGTAACGATCCTGATAATCATGTAAATATGTTTGTTTCCACAAATCAGGGAGAAAGTTTTTCAGCAGTTGAAGCTCCTGATGAACCTGTACCGAGCATGATATCCGGACTTGCAGTTCATCCAACAGATGA
Source organism: uncultured Bacteroidales bacterium (assembly GCA_964592225.1). Taxonomy (GTDB): domain Bacteria; phylum Bacteroidota; class Bacteroidia; order Bacteroidales; family UBA10428; genus UBA10428. Next base: position 19,100 of record CAZQCO010000023.1, on the reverse strand, counting down.
AAATACGGCCTATATGTTATATGGAACATATGGTTATCCGAAAATTCTACGAACTACCGATTTGGGTGATACCTGGGAGGATATTTCACAGTTTGAGGGAGGCGAAAGCCAAAACGGATTTCCCGATGTGGTATGCTGGTCATTATTCGTTTTCCCGGATAACACAGACAGGATATGGGCAGGTACCGATATAGGAATTGTCGAATCAACCGATAACGGCGAAAGTTGGCACTATCTTAATAGCAATATGCCGGCTGTTCCGGTTTGGCAAATATTTATTCAGGATAACCAAATTGTTGCAGCTACCTTCGGAAGGGGAATAATGACGTATCAGTATGGAGATCCTCTTTGGCCATCCGCTGTTGATGAAACATCAGATGATAATGTTGAATTTTCAGTATATCCCAATCCGAGCAGGGGCATCGTTACTGTCGACTTGCCTGAAGGTTTACAGGCAGATGATCTGAAGATCGAAATATATTCCCTAAACGGAAGGCTTGTATATACCCATACCGAACAGGCTATCGGAACCACTGATTTCAGTCTCGATCTGACATCACTTGATTCGGGCATTTACCTGATAACAATCCGTTCTGGTAACGCATTATTCACGCAACGGATTATACTTAAATAGAAAAAAGAACCGTGTATTTAAAAGCTGCTCAATAAA
>CAZQCO010000023.1:14958-18330 GCA_964592225.1 uncultured Bacteroidales bacterium | reverse complement strand
GGGCAGCTTTTTTCGTTTAGTTTGAGTTCACTATGAAACATTTTTTCTAGTTTTGGGGCATTCTGAAATATATCATGATACTTTCACATTATCGAAATATTCTGGTTTTACTGATTGCAGTTGCAGGCTATCTTAGTGCAGGGGCTCAAATGCGGACTATTACCGGTACCGTAACCAGTGCCGCAGACGAACAAACTATACCGGGAGTTACTGTTGTGGTTCCGGGCACTGCTGTTGGCACCATTACGAATCTGGAGGGTTTTTATTCGATTGAGGTTTCATTGGAGGCCGATTCGCTGGAATTTCGTTTTGTGGGAATGATAACACAACGGGTGGTCATAGCTGGTCGTGATATTATCGATGTCCGGCTACAAACCGAATTGTACACGGTCGATGAAGTTGTGGTAACTGCTCTGGGTATTTCAAGAGAGGCAAAATCGCTGGGTTATTCAGTCACTGCGGTAACAAGCGATGATTTAACTGAAGGAAATAACCGAAGTGTTTTGAATGCTTTGCAGGGTAAAGTAGCAGGAGTGAATATAACCTCTGCTTCAGGGGCACCGGGAGCTTCAACAAGAATAATGATGCGCGGAGTTTCTTCATTGACAGGTAGCAATCAACCGCTTTTTATAATCGATGGGGTTCCGGTAAGCAATGCACAATCGGGAAGCAATTCCATTAACGGAGGCACTGATTTTGGGAATAAAGTAAACGACCTGAATCCCGATGATATTGAATCGGTCTCGGTTTTAAAAGGAGCAGCAGGCACGGCATTATACGGTTCAAGAGCAGCGAATGGAGTGATTATAATTACAACTAAAAGCGGAACGAAGAGTACCCGCTCACAGATATCATTCAACTCTTCCGTAACGTTCGAAGCTCCCTTACGTTTGGTTCAGTACCAGAATGATTACGGGCAGGGAATAAATGGCAATGCAGTGTTGTATGAGAATATGAGCTGGGGACCTGCATTCGATTCCCGTTTTCGTCCCTGGGGACATGAAGTCGACAATACTTTGAGAGTAAAAGCCTATCAACCTTTACCCGACAATGTAAAAGAATTCTTTGAGACAGGAAAAAGTTATAATAACTCGATTTCCTTAAGCGGAGGAAGCGAATCATCGACCTACTATTTTTCCTATTCGAACATTCAATGGGATGGAATTTTCCCAACCAATGCTGACAGTTATTCCAAGCATACGGTTTCGCTCAGGGCATCGCAACAAATAACAAAGCGTTTTACATCTACCGGTTCTTTTAACTATGTAAAAAAAATGAGCAGTTTCGTTCCTACGGGACAGGGGGAACAATCGGTCTACAATATGATAATGCAAACACCCCGCGATATAAGTCTTCGTGAGCTGGCCGACCTGGGAATAGACTTCAATGCTGTTGATAATCATTACTCTTTGTATACGGTTAATCCCTATCAGATACTTGAAAACAATGGCAACAACAATAACGAGGACCGTTTTTTCGGCAGCTTCGATTTCGATTATTCGTTTATAGAAAATCTGGCCCTCAAATGGCGTATAGGTGCCGATATTTCAAATGAACAGCGAAAGAGCTGGCGCAGCCGGATTGAACCAATTGGAAACAACCAGTACTCGGCAGTATTCGATCCGGGATCAGTGAGTGAAGGTTCTACATACCAGATGCAGCTTAACAGCGATGTATTACTTTCCTATAGAAAAGAGTATGAAAACTGGGATTTAAACCTTATGGCCGGGCAATCGCTCAACCAGCGAAAGGCTCGTGGAGTGAGTGCCTCTATCCAATACCTGAGTATCGATAATTATTACAACCTCCAGAATTCCGATGAACCTCCTAATGCCAGCGAGGCTTCGGTAATGTTACGTATGACTGGTGTTTATGGCAGTGCCGATGTGGCTTATAAGAATATGCTGTTTCTTGCAGTTAGCGTCAGAAATGAATGGAGCTCAACCCTGCCACTCGAAAATAATGCCTATTTCTTTCCGGGAGTGAATACGGGATTTATTTTTTCTGAACTTTTCCCCTCAATAAAACAAGTACTTACCTATGGAAAAATACGGGCAAGCTGGGCCAGGGTTGGAAACGATGCTGCACCCTACCAGGTTTATTCGGTATTTACAAGGGGATTTCACAGCGATGGTTTCGGGTACTTCTCCTATCCTCTGACAATTGGTGGCAGTCAGGTAAATGCTTACGATGTAAGTGATGTGATGGCTAACGATCAGCTAAAACCTGAACTGACCGATGAATATGAAGCCGGTACTGATTTACGATTCTTCAACAATCGCTTCGCCATCGATTTTTCCTGGTATCATAAGTCAACTACCAATCTCATATGGCCTGCCCCGGTAGCCTATTCATCAGGGTATAGCCGGCAGATGAAAAATCTGGGTAAGATTACCAATTATGGTATCGAATCGTTGATAACAGTTGCTCCTGTCAGGAAGAATAACTTTGAGTGGGAGGTAAGTCTGAATTTAACACGCAACTGGAATAAATTGAACTACCTCAACGATCAACTGGAGAGTGCTGAACTGAATGCACTCAGGGTCGATGGCGGACAACAAATTGTCTGGCTCGCTATACCGGGTATGCCTATTGGAGTATTCCAGGCCCGCGGCCCGGCATACACTGCTGAAGGGCAAATGATTGTCGATAATCAGGGTTTGCCGGTAGCCGATAATGAACTGGTCACTTATGGAAACAGTCAGCACAAGTACTTTGGAGGCTTATCCAACAGTCTTACCTGGAAAAATATTTCGCTTTTGTTTCGTTTCGATTTCCGTCAGGGTGGGTTGATGTACTCCAGAACAAAGAATATTACGCTCTGGTCCGGTACTGTTCCGGAAACCTTGTACAACAACCGAGAACCTTTTATTATTCCCAATTCCGTAGTTGAAATCGGTGAAGATGCAGATGGTGAACCTATTTATGCTGAGAATACAAAACCTATTGATGCTACTAATCTTGTAAATTTCTGGGGAAACGGAGGAATCGAAATTGATGGTGCCTCATTGATCGACCGATCTTTTGTGAAGCTGCGCGAAGTAGTGTTATCCTATAATTTGCCGGCAGCTATACTTGAAAAAACTCCATTCGAGAAGCTTGATATTAGTGTGATCGGTCGCAATTTATTACTTTTTACTCCATCCGGTCAAACCTATATCGATCCGGAAATGACGACTTTTGGCAATGATCTTTTGGCCGATTTTGGTGAATATGGCGCACAGCCGACTACGCGAAGCATAGTATTTAACCTGAGAGTGACTTTTTGAGAGAAGTATTATAATGATAATGTATTTTGAAAATATGTATTGGAGTGATGATGTCAAAAAACTAAGTGTAAGATTAAGACCAAGGCTAAGGATGAGGCTAAGG
>CAZQCO010000023.1:0-14858 GCA_964592225.1 uncultured Bacteroidales bacterium | reverse complement strand
AGGCTGAGGCTGAGGCTGAGGAGGAAGATTAAGCATGTTTAAATTGAGAGATGGCGTATAAAGATTTTACGGAAATGCCGGTATGGCGCAAAGCATTTGATTTGTTGCTTAAGGTATATGAGTTAACCAAATCATATCCCAAAGAGGAGAAATATGGATTAATTTCGGATATGCGCAGAGCAGCTAATTCGGTTACGAATAATATTTCTGAGGGTTTTGGCAGGTATGAAAAGCGAGATAAAACCAGGTTTTATAAAATATCCAGGGGAAGCTGCTATGAACTGATTAATCAGGGTTTGGCATCACAAGCCATAGGTTATATAACTCTCAAAGACAAAGATGATATTGCTGAAGGTTACCATGGAGTAATAACTGATTTGGATTCTATTATTAAGAGTATTGAAACAACATCAAAAAACTAAAAATGGAATGTAATATTACCTTATCCTTAGCCTCAGCCTTCTCTCTTTCTTTAAATATTATGAAAAGAATTAAAAATCGCTAAAGCATATAAAGTGAAGATTTTGAAGTACCGACTTATAGAAATATTATTCATTAATCTGGTTATCCTGGTATCATCGTGCCAGGATTGGCTTGATATCAACCAGGACCCAAACAATCCGGCCGAGGTTGATTATGAAATGATATTGCCATCGGGAATAACATCGGTGGTCTATGTTATGGGCGGCCGATACCAGGTTCTCGGAGCCTTATGGTCGCAACACCTCACCCAATCACCCGGTGCTTCGCAATACTCAGGTATCGATTCCTACGATATTAACAGTAGTAGTTTTGATGATAACCAGTTTGGAGAACTATATTCGGGAGCACTTAAAGCTTTTGAATATGTCAGGCAGGAATCGCTACACGAACAGGAATGGAACTATTACCTGATTGCTACGGTAATGCAGGCCTATACTTTTCAGGTTTTGGCCGACCTGTATGATGAGATACCTTTTTCCGAAGCACTCGCTGGTGAGATGAACAACCTGACACCGCATTATGAAAAAGGACAGGATATTTACGATAGTCTGATAATCCGCATTAATACAGCACTTGATAAAGATTTTGATATCGAGGAACTGAAAGAACCTGCAGAGAGGGATTTGATATTTAATGGTGATATGGATCTGTGGAAAGAATTTGCCAATACATTGCTGCTAAAAATATACCTGCGCCAGAGTGAAGTGAGGCCCGAAATAGCCCGTACCGGAATTGAAGCCTTGTACGATGAAGAGATTGACTTTCTTTCGGAAGATGCCTATTTCAATTACTTTCAGAATCTGTCAGGCCAGCGGAATCCTCTTCACGAAACGGAAATAGTAGTTTTTGGAGGGAATCCGAACCTGATATTGAGTCGTACCCTGCACAGCTACCTTCTTGAAAACAGCGATTACGACCGGCTGAACTATATGTTCTTAACTCCTGCTACAGGAGGAGCTCATAAATCATTGATCCAGGGCGATTATAACGCCCCTGATGAACCTGCAGGTACAAATAGTTCAAGCTATTCAAAACCAATTATTCCTGCTATTGCTCCTGTATACCTGATGAGCTATACCGAAAGTTGTTTTCTGCAGGCTGAGGCCATGATACGTTATAATACAGCAAGTTACTCAGATGTCAAGGATAAATATAATGAAGGCCTTACTGATGCTTATCTCCGTGTTTTGTATCTTTCGGATCGTCCTGCGGATGAATTGATGATTCTGATAGAAGGCTATTTAAACAGTCAGTACCGTTTTCCTACTGAAGGCAGCCCGCTGGAAGTATTTATAAAAGCTATAATTACGCAGAAATGGGTATCCCTGGCTGGAATACAAAGTCTGGAAACATTTTTCGAATCGAACAGAACACATTACCCTGAAGTAAGTAGAGTTACGCCTGATGATGAGAACTATGTTCCCGGTGAATTCACAGTTTCTGTCAACAATGTAACCAGCGGCCGGTTTCCAAAACGATTGATCTTTCCTGAATCGGAAATTTCAGGGAATCCTTATACTCCTGAAATAAAGCCCGTATGGGAAAATATTTGGTGGGATGTTAAACCCGAAAAATAAAAATGAGAAGGATTTTATTATATAGTATTTTAACGTTTATCATCCTTCCCGGGTGTGAAAAGTGGTACAAGACAGAAGAGGTATCACATGTATCGTACATCCCTCAATTCACCATTGAAGAAGGCGAGTTTATCTCATTGTTGCGTTCCGATACGGCTGAATATACCGATCCGGGGGCAACAGCCGAATCGAACGGAGAAACCTTACAGGTTTATACATTTGGTGAAGTGGATGTTTCAAAAACAGGAGTTTATCTTATACGGTATATGGCCGAAAACCAGGATGGAATTATTGGAGAGGCCGACAGAATAGTGGCTGTGACGCATCACGATGTTAGCAGTAACGATCTTTCAGGTACCTATGATGGTTCAAACTGGGACCCGGTCGAATCGAAAGTAAGGAAAGTACATGAGAAAGGTCTTTATGAATGTGAGGAGGTTCTTGGTTACTACAACCTTGAAATGCCCGGTAGGTTTGTTGATCTGGGGAATAACGAACTAGTGCTTCTTGCCGGTGAAGGATATCTGGGAAGGTATGCTGCATACGAGGGCAGCTACACACGCTCGACTCTAAGCTGGACTATTCGGTTGCTCGATCCTCCGAACGATGGGATAGAAATAGATGTATTATGGAGAAAACAAGATTAGAATGAAAATAAAGGCAATTATATTACTATCGATTTTGATTTTTATTTTCCTTGCCTGCACAAAGAAGGAATATGAAATCGAATACCAGGAAGGCTATCCGAATTTATTTGCCGATAACTGGATCGCATTCGAATTTCAGGGGGGTGAAATTGAAGGCAATATTTTGGAACCCTATGATCTTGTAACAGCTCTCGATCCTAATAGGGAAGATTATCTTATTATCGACAAAATTTATAATTCGGATGTACGTGTCAGAGCATCCTATTTTGATACTACTTTTTCAGTGGTTATGGGTGAACAATTGGAATTGATCAGTACGAATACCTATGGAATTAAATATATAAGTGTCGACGGATATGTAACTGAAAATCCTGTATTAACAGGATTTATATACGATCTGGCTATGGCTTTTTATGAGAATCTGGCATTTTATCCTGAGGATATTAAAGATGTAATTTTCCTGCGTGCAGGATTTTACGATGAATTCAGGGCTAGAATTGATACGGTTCTGATACTTGGCTACCGGAAAACAGGATTTGAAAATGTCGAATATTAATTAGGCATGAAAACTATACAATGAAGTTGAAAACAAAATATATCCTCCTGTTAACCACTCTGATAATAATTTTTATCGGCGTCGGTTCAATCCTCTATTTTTCAACGAATTCATTCCGGTTTTCCGATAATGAATTTGAAAAAGAAGGCTATGACAAACCCGAAGGATTTGCAGAATTTTATCGGCAAATTACCACATCATTTGGTCAGAAAAGGAATGGGTACAAAACTAATTATGCTTACAGGGAATATCAAAAGGCTCTCCGGAATTTACGGAATAATAAATCTGCAAAAAGTACTTTTATCTGGGAACAACGTGGTCCGGGAAACGTGGGAGGCCGTACCCGTGAAGTAATTATCGATCCGGATGATGCAACTAACCAAACCTGGTTTGCAGCGGCAGTAAGCGGTGGGATCTGGAAAACCAGTAATGGCGGGCAAAGCTGGCAAAATCTGACAGAGAATCTCGCGATCCTTGCAACAAACACACTGGCAATGGCACCTTCCGATCATGATATCCTTTATGCCGGAACAGGCGAAGGGTACGGAGGGTATGGCATGGTCAGCGGAGCAGGTATATTTAAATCGACTGATAAGGGACAGACCTGGGTTCAGTTGGAATCCACTGTTGAGGGTGATAATTTCCGGTGGGTAAATAAAATTGTAATTGATGAAAATGATGTCAATGAATTGGTTGTAGCCACCAATACAGGTATTTTTAAATCATACAATGGGGGACTGGACTGGGATACTGTTTATTATAAGGGCTATTCTGTACAGGATATAGCTCCCAATCCGGGAGATCCTGCTACACTATATGCAGCTGTGAATAGCCTGGGTATTATAAAATCCTACAATCATGGTTCAACATGGTTCAATGCCTACCAGGGAATTGCTACGGGATACAGGTTTTCTGTTACAGTAAGCCCGGCCGATACCAATTATATTTATACCAGTGCCGAAGCTCCTGACTTGAGGACTGAAGTATATTTTTCTACAGATGGTGCTGCAAGCTGGCGAAAACACAATGATTATGATTTTACTTTTATTCATTTTCTGGGTGTTCAGGGTTGGTTTAACAACGTAATAAAGGCCGATCCTTTCAATAAGTATAAAATATATATTGGAGGAGTATACCTTGGTAGTATGACATTCCGCAATACTACCCGTATTAGCGAACCTATGGTAATAAGGGTTGATACTTTTGGAACCGGCTCATACATGGAATTTGTGAATTTTGGAGGAGACTATCTGCGTGGAGGCATGACTACAGGTTTGGATGAAGGTGCCGATGTTGAAGAAGAGGATTTTGTGAGCGTAGAAATACGTTTTGGCCCGGGAATATCTCAAAAGGCCCATCGTTTTACAGTGCCGGAAGGAGAAGGGCCTGGTGTTCCTCCTCAAGATTATACTTACCGTAACTATGTCGATGTTCCCTTTCAGGCATGGGATACGGATAACAACAGACAATTAATGATCTCTTTCCGTGATCAGGAAAACGACGGGATGTTCAATATTATTGAAAGGGAATTTGATGATAATATAGGAGGAAGGGAATATATTTTTATTCATGCCAAAACTTATTCTGCTTCTCCCGATCCTCAGATAGCGGTGGATGGAGGCTATTTCTATAAAATGCTGTATTTTATCTGGCCTACCTTGCCGGAAGATAAAACATGGAATGCTTATACCCTTCCTCTTTCATCAATCAACATTCAGTATGGTACCCTGATATTACAGGATGCATCTACAACTATATTGGCTGATAATAACCGTAACAACGACCTGCATGTCGATCATCATGATATGAAATTTGCTATCACGGATGAAGAGAACGAGGAGTATATGATTCTTGAGGCAAATGATGGGGGTCTGGGAATTTCATATGATAAAGGCTTATCATGGGAGCAGATTAAGAATGGTTATATTACGACACAATTCTATGGTGTGGCCAAAAAGCCCGGTGCATTCGAATTTATCGGCGGAATGCAGGATAACGGAACCTGGCAATCACCTCCCGGTTTAGTAGCTGGCTCCTCTTCGGAATATAACGACAGGGTGGGAGGAGATGGTTTTGAGGCGTTGTGGCACCCGTTGTATCCGCATCGCATTCTGGCATCTTCCTATTATAATGCCATACGATTATCGACCGATGGTGGAGAAACGTGGAGCGCTGTAACCGAGGGCATGACGGGTAGCGGACCCTTTATTACACGCTTATCCCACTCGTCGGCTAATCCCGATTTGGTTTTTGCAGTGGGTGACTATGGAGTATTCCGTCATACAAATTTTTGTGTTGGACGGTATCCATGGGAGCTTGTCGAAATCGATACGGGCTGGTCGGTATTCGGTCAGGTTACCAGTTCGCATAATGTCGAAGTTTCACTGGCAAGTCCATCCATAGTATGGGCAGGAGCAGGAATGTACGAGAATCCTGATCTGAATGTGTTTGTCTCTGATGATTATGGTGAGACTTTTAAAAAGCTCAACAATTATACTGAAGCGGAGATGGGTTATATAACTTCAATTGCCACACACCCGATTGATTCGGCAACAGCTTACCTGCTTTTTTCTCTCGATCATAAACCTAAGATATTGCGTACAACCGATATGGGAGAGTCCTGGGAAGATATATCGGGATTTAGAAACGATAGCTCAAGCAGTAATGGTTTCCCCGATGTTATGGTTTATTCGCTACTTGTATTTCCCTACAATACCGATATTATCTGGGCTGGAACGGAAATTGGGATCTTTGAAAGTACTGATAACGGATTATCATGGCACTATGCCGATAATGGATTGCCGGCTGTTTCTGTCTGGCAGATGTATATTCAGGATCAGCAAATCGTTATTGCTACTCATGGAAGAGGCATATGGACAGCCTCTCAATGGCCCGGAGGGATAGATGATACTGGACTGGAATCAGAATTTAAAATTTTAACCTATCCTAATCCTTCAAATGGCTTTATCACCCTCGAAATGGAATCCCCTGTAATAGCCCCCCTTCGTATTCGTGTTTACGATCCTTTGGGAAAAATTTATTATTCTTTTACTGATGAAAAGGTAGAGAACCATTTTTCAAGACGCCTCAACCTTACTTCGTTAAAAAAGGGAACCTATCTGATTTCACTAGATATTTCCGGAAGGAACTATACCTCCCGGATTGTACTTTTCTGATGAAGCAATACTGTATCGATATCGATTTAGAAGGTTAAGGAGGATTTATTATATTTGCACACCGCTAAAGCAAAGCGGTGTATTTTTTTCGTTTAGAGAATTTCATTAATCATGGAAAAATATGTTATCAACCATTTGCGGGAGCTTGAAGCAGAATCGATTTATCTGATCCGCGAAGTGGCAGCACAATTTGAACGTCCAACCCTATTATTTTCAGGAGGGAAAGATTCCATTGTAATGTATTATTTAGCACGTAAAGCTTTCTGGCCTGCAAAGGTACCTTTCCCGCTAATGCATATCGATACCGGACATAATTTTCAGGAAACACTTGATTTCAGAGACAGACTGGCTGAAGAAACAGGTGCAAAATGTATTGTCCGCTATGTTCAGGATTCTATCGATAAAGGGAAAGCGGTGGAGGAAACTGGTGTCAATGCCAGTAGAAATGTACTCCAGACAGTGACTTTACTTGATGCTATTGCAGAATTTAAATTCGATGCTGCACTTGGAGGTGGTCGTCGTGATGAAGAAAAGGCCAGGGCAAAGGAACGCTTTTTTTCACATCGTGATGAATTTGGTCAATGGGATCCGAAAAACCAGCGGCCCGAATTATGGAACCTCTTTAACGGAAAGAAAAGAATGGGTGAACATTTTAGGGTATTCCCCCTGAGCAATTGGACAGAGATGGATGTATGGCAATATATCTACATGGAAGATATTGAAATTCCCAATCTTTATTTTACACATAAACGCCGTGTGTTTAATCGAGATGGGGTATGGTTGGCTGAAGCACCCTTTATGCAACTTAAGGATGACGAAAAAGTCGAGGAGCTTAACATACGATGTCGTACAATTGGTGACATCACTTGCACCGGATTAACACTATCAAAAGCCAATACGCTGGAAGATATTATAAAGGAAGTAGCGGCTACAAGAACTACGGAGCGGGGCGGGAGGTATGACGATAAGCGTTCGGATGCAGCTATGGAGGATCGTAAAAAAGAAGGTTATTTTTAAATAAGAATTTTACAATACAAATTTAGACTGAACTCTGAACTTTGAACAAAACAAATTTACATGACTGAATTTCAGGAAAAGCAGGACGGATATTTGAATATGCAGCTTTTACGCTTCACTACGGCTGGTAGTGTCGATGACGGAAAAAGCACCTTGATCGGACGCTTACTTTATGATAGCAAGGCTATTTTTGAAGATCAGATGGAGGCTATCGAATTAGCCAGTTTTAACAGAGGCGAAGAACATGTAAACCTTGCCCTGCTGACAGATGGCCTGAGGGCTGAGAGGGAACAGGGCATTACCATCGATGTTGCCTATCGTTATTTTGCCACTCCCAAACGTAAATTTATTATAGCCGATACGCCGGGACATATACAATACACACGCAATATGGTTACCGGGGCATCGACAGCCAACGCTGCAATAATATTGGTGGATGCTAGAAATGGTGTGGTGGAACAAACACTTCGTCATTCCTATATTGCCACTCTTCTGAGAATTCCACACATAATAATTTGTGTGAATAAAATGGATCTGATGGATTATAAGGAGGAGGTGTTTGAAAAAATCAGGAATGATTACGAAAGCGTTTCCGATAAATTTGAAGTACAAGATATCCGTTTTGTCCCCATCAGTGCGCTTAAGGGAGATAATGTAGTTGACAGGTCGGAAAAAATGAGTTGGTATGATGGTCCGACATTAATGTATCTTCTCGAGAATATTCACATTGCCAACGACAGAAATTATACAGATCCCCGCTTTCCGATACAATATGTAATCAGGCCACAGTCGCAGGAATATCATGATTTCAGAGGATATGCGGGTCGTGTTGCGGGAGGTGTAATGAAAAAAGGCGACCGTGTTGTTGTACTACCTTCCGGACTGTCAACCAAAATACAATCAATTGAAACAATGAATGGAAAGCTTGAATCTGCCTTCCCTCCACAATCGGTTGTTGTAACCCTCGAAGATGATATTGACATCAGCAGGGGCGATATGATAGTAGCTGAAAACAATCAGCCTAAAGTATCGCAGGACATTACCATGATGTTCTGCTGGTTGAATGATAAACCCTTGGTTCCCGGCGGAAAATATGTAATCCGTCATACCACTAATGAAGCAAAGTGTATTGTAAAATCGGTCGATTATAAAGTAAATGTGAATACACTTGCAAAAATTGATAAGGATAAGAATGTAGCATTGAATGAAATTGGCCAGATGACATTACGCACAACTAAACCATTGCTATTCGATCCCTATAGGGTAAATCGGGTTACGGGGAGCGTGGTACTGATCGATGAGGCTACTAATGAGACTATCTGTGCAGGGATGATTCTATAGATTAATACAATGTTACTGTGGAATTTATTGTCTGGCAGTCCAGATATACATTTAACTCTAAACTCTGAACTCGAATAAGCGTCATTATTAAATACGTCTGATAAATTTGAGTTTATGGGTATACATTTTCAACTCTTTCCTGTAAATACCCTTTTCATCTATTGTATCAATTCTGACCCATTTAGATGCATGGATTATTTTATTATCACCCAGGTATAATCCTACATGGGTGATATTTACATTTTCATTCTCGAAGAATACCAGATCACCGGGCAGAATTTTACTGAACGATTCCAGTCCGATACCCATGTTTGCCTGATCTTTGGCATCGCGGGGAAGGTTTATGTTATTGATCTTGAATACAATTTGTATATATCCTGAACAATCCATTCCAAATACCGTTCTTCCTCCCCAGAGATAGGGAGTATTAACAAATTTCAAGGCATCACTCAGGATAGAATTTTTCTCTGAATAATCGGATTTATCTGATTGGTAACTTTTGTCGTTTATAACAATAGCTCTGTTTGCATCGGGCAGAGGGATTTCAGAACCAGCACAAATAATAAAATTTTCATTCTTATACCGTAATTGGAGTAAAGGTTCTCTTACCATCATCTTCTTTTGATTCTTTTCTCCGGCATATAGTATATCCACCGAATCTTTTTCCAGCCATCCGGTATAGGAGTCAAAGTCCATAACAATTTTATACCAATTTTGCTTTTCTTCTATCACATTGGCAGTTTCGCCATAAAGCATCTGGCTGACCTGTTCTGAGCGATGATCAGGTTCACTACGCAGCGGAATTAAAGTGAGTGGACAAATAATCTGGATCATAATCCGATCTTTATCCAAAAATAGTGTGAATGTATTCTATTTCAAACAAATCAGTAGTAATACTGTTAATTGAATGATCTATTTTTTGAATCATTTATAGGTATTCCGTGAGAAATCATTTTTTTTGGTATTTTTAGTGTGAATTACACGAAACATGCATCCATTTTTTGAGAAAATAAAAAACAATTACAAATTTGTAAGCACTATCCTGCTATTTGTAGTAACTTTTTTCATACTGGCATATTTGATGCCAAGGGAACGTAAGTTTACTTATGAATTTCAGGTTGCCAGTCCATGGAAAGAATTAGATCTTACAGCGCCCTTTAAGTTTTCAATTCTGAAAACTGATCAGGAATACCAGGCTGAAAAAGATTCTGTTCTTGCTGAAGTAAAGATGTTCTTTACTTTCGATGTATACTATTCGACTGAACAATTAAACAAATTCAAGGAAAATTTTAACAGTGAATGGATTGCCTATGCTCTGAAAGAATTCAACATTGACAGCGAAGATGAATACAGGGGTAGTAAAAAATATGCAATGCTCCGCGAAATGCAGGAATACTATAGCGGATATATTTATTCTTTGCTGGAAAAAGCTTTTGTAGATGGAATTATAGAAATACCGGAGGGTGACTTTACATTAACTCCAAATACTGATATTGTATTGCTCCGGGGTAACATAGCCGATGAAATTAGCTTATCAAAAGTACATACTTCCATGTCGGCCTATGAAGATATCAGAGTTAAACTTGAAGATGATGCGACTTATAAAAATAACTGGTACCGGAAAAAATTCAATAAGTTTTTCGACAAATATGAGATAGAACAGTTTATTACACCTAATGTATTCTACGATCAGGAGGCCTCTGAACGTGAGAAAAATACATTATTGAGTGAAATCTCCATGAGAAAAGGCATGATTCAACAGGGAGAATTAATTGTATCGAATGGAGAGATAATTACACCTGAGATATTCCAGGTACTCCAATCACTCAAAGCAGCTTACAGCGATCAGCAACAAAATGTAAACACCATTTTGGTGTTGGCAGGAAAGCTGATTTTTGTATTTTTTGTATTAATCCTGATTTATGTATTCTTATATAACTTTAGAAGGGAACTTTTACGCGATGTTGTAAAAACCTCATTCATTCTTTTTCTGGTAGTTTTAATGGTCTTTGTTGCCAGTACTATGGTTAGAGTTGAACAAATCAGTTTCTACATTATTCCCTTTGCCATTTTACCCATTATTTTAAGGACTTTTTTCGATGAGCGAGTGGCTGTTTTTGTGCACGTGCTTACCATACTTATTATTGGAATTATTGCCCCTAATAGCTATGAATTTGTTGTACTCAATATAATTGCTGGAATAGTGGCGATTTTTAGTCTCACAAATTTATACCGGCGTTCACGTTTCTTTCTATCAGCCTTGTTGGTTGTTATTACATATAGTATAGCCTATGTAGGTATTCTTTTGGTTAACGAAGGAAACCTGTCACTGATAAACTTCACCTATTTTGCCAACTTTGGAATAAATGGAGTTCTTATTTTAATATCCTTTCTGTTAATCTATGTTTTCGAAAAGGTATTTGGCTTTCTTTCCGATACTACTCTTATGGAACTTTCCGATACGAATCAGCCATTGCTTAGAAAATTGGCTGAGATAGCCCCCGGAACATTCCAGCATTGTATGCAGGTGGCCAATCTTTCGGAAGAAGCTATTCACCATATCGGAGGCAATCCTTTACTGGTTCGTACCGGGGCTCTTTATCATGATATCGGTAAAATGGATGAGCCTATATATTTCATTGAAAATCAAACGAGTGGATTTAACCCACACGATATTCTTGAATTTGAGAAAAGTGCCGGGATCATTTTAAGTCATGTTGAAAAAGGAGCGGAGATGGCAAAAAAATACAGTTTACCGGAACCCATCATCGATTTTATCAGAACGCATCATGGAACTACCACAGTGCAATATTTTTATCGTTCCTATATTAAAAAATATCCTGAACAGGATGTCGATGTTAAGAATTTTTCATATCCCGGGCCAAAACCTTCTTCAAAGGAAATGGCAGTATTAATGATGGCTGATTCTGTCGAAGCAGCTTCGAGGAGTTTAACGGATTATAGCCAGGAAGCAATTTCGACTTTGGTGGAAAAGATCATTTCCAGGCAACTTGATGATAATCAGTTTGAAGATGCTCCTGTAACTTACAAAGATATTTCTACTGTCAAAGAAGTATTCAAAACCCGGTTAAAAAATATTTATCACGCCAGGATTTCTTACCCGAGGGAGGCTTAAACATTTCTAGAATCGCAGATCAATAATTTCAACACCTTTATGATTCGTCTGATTGAAAATAAAGGTATCGTCGCTTAGAGGCTGATTATATTCCGCATTTCGTATATATACCGTATAGTCGATTCCATCTTTACCAACAGCTTTAACCATATAGAGTTCTTTGGTATCGCGAATTATCAGAATTTTGAAACGTGAATAGGGTTGACCGAGATTTACTGGATATAAATCGATTTCATACATCCAGCCTGCATCTGTTCTAACTTCTCCAACCAATCGGTATTTGAAATCGCGGTTATAAAAATCGAAGATTAGGGTCGGATTTTCGACAAAATCGTCAGACGATTCATCAGGTTCGCTGATGGTTACTTCCTTAATATCCTCCATGAAAGTCCATAGGGTTTTGCCATCGAAAAATACTTTTGACCCCATCGATTCCATATAATATTTCCTGCCCTTAATTTTTATTATGCCTTTACTGTTTGTTTTATGATTTTCAGTACGGTTTTCAATAATCAATTCGAAATCGGCCTGAATAGTTGAATATTCTTTTGTTTTTGCCGATACACGATCAAGTATTTTTTTTGCCTCCTGATCTTGTTGTGCTTTTATTGATAGTGAGAAGAGAAAGGCAAATATTATGAAGCAACTATTTTTCATAGCATGGAAATTTTATTCATCAAGTGATTTCAAATACTGTTCCAAAGAATATTCATCGGGGAACAATACCTGCCGGGCTTTACTGCCTTCAAAGGGGCCAACAATACCGGTAGCCTCCAATTGATCGATAATACGGCCAGCTCTGTTATATCCGATAGAAAATTTTCGTTGGATTAGTGATGTTGAGCCTTGCTGGTGGGCGACTACAAGCCGTGCAGCATCGTTGAAAAGTCCATCGCGTTTGGTCAGATCAAATTCCAATAAACCGTCTCCGGTATTCTCATCGACATATTCAGGCAGAAAATAGGGGGTAGGGTAGGCACGCTGGTTTCCGATGAATTCTGTTATTTTTTCAAGTTCGGGAATATCGATAAAAGCGCATTGAAGACGGATGAGTTCACTGCCGGGAGCAAATAACAGGTCACCCCGACCAATTAGCTGATTCGCGCCGGGTTGATCGATGATTGTACGGGAATCGATCATTGAGGTAACACGAAATGCTATACGCGCCGGGAAATTAGCCTTGATAACACCGGTAATAATATTGGTTGTGGGGCGTTGTGTAGCTATGACCAAATGAATTCCTATTGCTCTTGCCAGTTGGGCAAGTCGTGCTAAAGGAGTTTCTACTTCACGGCCGGCTGTCATTATTAAATCGGCAAATTCATCAATTACTATCACAATGTATGGCATGAACCGGTGTCCGTTTTCGGGATTCAACTTTCGTTTAATAAATTTCCTGTTATACTCTTTAATATTCCTGACCTGAGCTTTTTTTAACAAATTATAGCGCTGATCCATTTCGATAGTGAGCGAGTTCAGGGTGTATATAACCTTTTGAGTATCGGTAATAATAGCTTCTTCCGAATCAGGAATTTTGGCCAGGAAATGCTTATCGATACGGGAATATAATGTAAGCTCAACCTTCTTGGGATCAATCAGCACAAGTTTAAGCTGGGAGGGATGTTTTTTATATAGAAGGGACGCAATAATGGCATTCAGTCCTACTGATTTACCCTGACCTGTAGCTCCTGCAACAAGCAGGTGAGGCATTTTAGCCAGATCAAAAACAAAAGTCTCGTTCGAAATGGTTTTCCCCAGGGCAATAGCAAGGTCATAATCCGATTCCTGGTATTTTTTAGAAGCCAACAGGGAACGCATAGAAACAATTTCGGGCGTCTGATTTGGCACTTCTATCCCGATAGTTCCGCGACCTGGAATAGGGGCTATAATCCTTATCCCCAGCGCAGACAGGTTTAAAGCAATATCATCTTCCAGGTTTTTAATTTTTGAAATTCTGACACCTGGAGCAGGGACAATTTCATATAGTGTAACAGTAGGGCCAATTGTTGCTTTGATTTTATCGATCCGGATTTTATAATGTCCCAGGGTTTCAACTATCTTATTTTTATTGGTGATTAATTCCTCGTTGGTTACGGTTGTATTTTCGTTATCATGTTTTTCAAGTAAATCCAGCGAAGGAAGTACATATGAAGATAAATCCAGTGTTGGATCAAAATCTTCCAATTCACGATTTTCGCTAAATTCTTCCTCTTCTTCTCCTCCTTCAACAGTCAGCTTTACTTTCTCAAACTCAGAATCTTCATCCGAATCATCCTTTGAAATGGATTTAACTGTAAAATTTTCCGTTTCTGAAGTTTTTTCTCTTTGAGGAAATTCTGTTTCAAAAACAAGATCGTCATCCTCCATTTCATCCTGTTTGGAATCCGCTATATTGTTATCAGTTAAATCAGATTCCTGTTGTTCGGGGGAACGTTCGCTTGTTCTTTTAAGAATACCGGTTAATGCAGGAATCAGTTTTATTAAAAATTGCCGGGCAATGGAAAGTGATTTCTCAGAACAATAAAGAATAATAGCTGTTGAAATAATCAACAATAGAATAAAAACACCAATACTTCCCAGCAGGCTGGTCAGCCATTCACTCATAAAATATCCATGTCGTCCCCCGGGTCCTGAACCCAATATCTCATTGGTCTCCGAAAAAAAACCCAGCCATATCGAAAATACTATTACAGACAGCAGAGTAATAAGGAGTGTCTTACCAAGGGGAACGAACTTAATTCTGAGTAAGTAAAGCCCTGTAAGGGCTATCAGAAATGGAAATGAACAGGCTGAGATACCGAACCATTTATTAATAGTAAGGTTTGCCAGAAAAGCTCCAATTTTACCTGCCCAGTTTTCAACAACAATATCAGCATTTCGCCAGGCTGCCGACCATTCAAAACTCTGGTCGACCTTCCAGGTAAA
>CAZQCO010000022.1:0-47805 GCA_964592225.1 uncultured Bacteroidales bacterium | reverse complement strand
CAGGTACCTTCCGTATTGAAAATAGGTAGTGATCAGACCCGGATCATCGGCTCCCGTTTTAAAACGCTCCAATCTTTGGTCGGTGGGGATTATATTAAGCAAAGGATCGCTATCCAGAGTAAAACTCACCCGATTAAACAAGGCTTTATGTTCGGTAAGGTGTGATGATTTCAACAATTTATATGATTTTAGTGCAGCCTTTTTAATGGCCTCATTGCATTTCTTTTCAGGATCGATACTGCGGTCGAAGTTGAGTCCTTCAATATTGTAATCGGTAGCGGCATTAAAAAGAAACACTACTTCCTTTCCCCCGGCAAGCAGCAAGGTATCACCCTTTGTGGAAAGGGTCCCGTCGAAGCTGACAGGAACTAATTTTGAATAGAATTTCATATGCGCTCCGCCGGGTCCCAGTGCCGGATCGTCAGTATCCATTACCTGTCCCCTCATCACCAGCGCATCATTTTCGACAGAGAAGCTTGCATCCTGCCGGCGCGTCATGGTAATAGCCATATCGAGAGGTCCCGGAGCTGAAGCTTTCATCCGTAGCACCATTACATCATCATGCGATGAGGCAAACAACTCATACTCGACTTTTTTGTCTCCGCGGGAATAGCTTACCTGTAGAATTCCGGTTTCCAGGTTTAGTTCACGGCGGTAACCGGTAATAGCAGTATCAGCATCCAAAAACTGAAAATAGATATCGCCCAGCACCTGGTAGGAACGAAGGCTGCCCGGAGTGCCAGCTATATATTTTTCCGCCAGCTCAAAAGCCCGGGGTATTTTACCATCAAGGATCAGACGGCGTATCTCAGGCAGATGTTCCAACGCTCCGGGATTGTTGTTGGATACCCTCGATCCTCCCCAGAGCGATTCTTCATTTACCTGCAGTCGCTCAATTTCCGTATTGCCAAACAGCATGCCTCCAATACGCCCGTTCCCCACCGGAAGGGCATCGGTCCATTCCACAGCCGGAGAATCGTACCAGAGGATATTTTGTGATTGTTTTTCATTTTTTTGTTTGCAACCGGGTAGAAGGATAATAAATCCCAGCAATACGATCAGGTGTTTCATAAAGAGTGATTTAAACAAGTTAAAGGATGTTCATTTTGTTATTTTCCAAATTTCAGTACAAATCCTCCATTGGCCTTAACATTTATTGTTAAGCTTTGAGTAGTATCAAGTTCAATTTCTTTAATAGAAAAGCTACGGAGTAATTCACCTTCGCTGACAAGAGTTCCTTCTTTCGCATTGATACAGGATAGTGCCAGGTTCATTTCCTTATCTGTTTTTTCAGCATTAATTCCGGCAATATACCAAATGTTGCCTGTTCTGCGGGCCAATACCAGATATTTACCCGGATATCCATCAATGAAACGGGTTTCATCCCACGAAACGGGTATTTCCATCATCATTTCCCTCACATAGTCTGGTACCGTTGCCATACCTGAAGGAGTCTCAGCATAATGTTGTACTCCTGAAAGAAATAGAACGGCTTGCGCCAGTTCGGCTCCGTTGCCGGTGATACGATGATTATTGTCGTATTCGGTAAAACATACAGGAGTAAAATCCATAGGGTCGAAAATATTCCGGGTGAAAGGCACAATAGTGGCTTTAGTGGGTACCTTATCAGCCGATTCCTGACCGAAAGTTGCAAATTCTAAACCACGTATAGATTCCATGGAAACCAGGTTGGGATAAGTTCGTTGTAAGCCACGGGGCAAGGTGGCACCGTGACAATTGACCATAAGCTGGTATTTATGGGCATCTTCGAGTATATCGATGTAATAGGCCATCATCGATTGGCCATCGCCACCAAAAAAATCAACCTTAATTCCTTTTATTCCCAGCTCTTTCAAACGGGCAAATTCAGCATTACGACTCTCTGAAGTGAGCAATATATCCTTCGGATGGAAGGGAACCGTATTCCAATCACCGGCCGAATTGTACCAAAGAATAAGTCCTACATTTTGTTGTGATGCCAGGTCAGCCAGTTTCTTTATACCCGCCCATCCGATGGTTGTGTCCCAGCCCACATCGATGAGGCAATACTCCCATCCCATTTTGCCGGCGTACTCAATAAACTCTTTTTGTGTTTCATAGTTTACCGAAGGATCTTTGAGCAATACCCAGCTCCACGATGCCCTGCCCGGTTTCACATAATCGATATTATCGAGTTTCGAAGGAAGTGCCAAATCGGTTCCCAGTGTCGATTCGGCCAGGGTGGCTAAACTTTCTCCAATAGTGATTATACGCCATGGCGTCGACCAGGGTAATTTGGACTCGGGATAAACGACTCCGTTTGTGAAACCTTCAGTAGGTTCAGGAAACGCAATACTCAGTTCAAAGGGCTCTTCACCTTTATTTAAATGGCTTCCGCAATAATTTCGTTCCGGCCAGGTTTCGGTTATATTGATCCAGATATTTTCACTGTGGAACAATGCAGGGAAAACCCAGCCGGAATCGTTTGCTGGTAGGGTCGACAATAAAGTGTCCTCCCAATAATGCTCCTCATATGAGGGATTTACCTGATTCCATCCTGATTTCGATTTTGCCCGGGGCTGGAGCCATCCTCTTGTATTTTCAGAGAAATTAAAAGTGGTCAGCTCGGTGGAAATTTTCCTGATCTCATTCGATTTTTCGGGAAAGATGTACCGAAAGGCGACACCATCATTTGAAATTTGAAAAGTAATATCTATTTTTTCACCCGATGCATTTGAAAGATGGTAGACTAGCCTGTTGGCCCGGTAGCTTATATTTTTCTTTTTTCCATGAAGCAGTGAATAATTGTCGGTTATCGGAGTGATTTCATCCACTGATTGAATCTTCAGCACAATAGAAAAATCCGCATCTTCGCGTACTATTCCAAGTTTTGAGTTTTCAATGACTGATTTACCTTTGTAGCTGATTTGATAAAGAGGAATTCCTTCTTTATTAAGGTGAAGTCTCACCGCCATATTACCATCCGGACTCCTTAACCATTTTTCCTTAGGTACTGAACAGGAAAAAATCATAGAGATAAGCACAAGTCCGGGCAGGATTTTTTTTACTATCATTTTCATATTAAGCCTGGTTTTGAATTATTAGTAGTAATAATAAGTTGTAATCAATCAAAACTAAATATTTTATCGGGTAGCTGAAAAAACTGGCATATCAAAAGTAAGAAATTGTTAATAGAATTTAGAAAGATTAAATGAGAACGATAGGGAGGATATGTTTTCAGACATTGAGTTATAAGTCAGATAAGATAGAAGATGACTCATAACACAGGAATAGTAAATTATAGTATTACAGGTCATTAATTTCTCTATTCTCTGCAATCTTGATCGGTTCAGTGGCATTCAGTGTCAGGTAGAACATGGCCTTTGCCACCTGGGAAGCCTCAACAGGAACATATTTTTTCAGCTTGCCTTTCATCAATCCTGACAACGGCCGGGCCAGGACTGTACTTATTCTCTCTGCTAACCGAAACTCTTCGCGTTTTCCCAGTAAAAGCGAAGGACGTAAAATAATTAGTCGTGATAATCTTAGTCCGATCAGGGCATTTTCCACTTCACCCTTAGTTCTGAGGTAAAAATTCCCGGATTGTGCATTGGCCCCCATGGAACTGATCAATGCGAGTTTCTCAACCTTGTTCTTTTTGGCCCACTGGGCTACTTTCAACACATATTCGTGGTCAACTTTTCTGAAATTCTCTTTTGAGCCGGCTTTTTTCATAGTAGTGCCAAGGCATACATAAACATCATGAATCAATGCAGGAGGAGTCAGCTTATCGAAATCGTCGAAGTTAATAGTATAGGATTTTAATTTCTGATGCTGCAAAGTATAGGGGCGTCGCCCGGCAATATGCAGTGAATTATAGAATTTCGATTTCATAAGAAGGGATACGAGTTCTTTACCTACCAATCCGGTGGCTCCGACTATAAGTGCATTTCTGATCATTATTATCTTAATTATCTAAATATTATCAAAGGTATAACAGAAACCGGAACCGGGAATATTTTTGTCAGACTTCTATGAAATTTTCAGGTTGCGATTCAATTTTCCGGAAATAAGTCCTTCAGTATCTATTTCGCAATCATCGAAACCTATCGACCTCACTTTAGGTTTAATTTCCTCAAAGATCAGTCTGAGCTCGGCAATCTTTTCAAAGGGAACTTCTATTCTTGCCGTATTGTTAAAATATCGCACGCGGACATCTTCGAATCCATGATCATTAAGCAGATCTTCGGCCTGTTCTACCTTAAATAGTTTTTCTGCAGTGATGGATTCGCCATAGGGTATCCGGCTGCTGAGACATGGGCTTGCCGGTTTATTCCAGTTAGGCAATCCATAGTATTTTGCAACATTGCGAATATCCTCTTTACTGAATCGGCACATGGCCAGTGGACTCAGTACTTCATTTTCTTCGGCGGCTTTAAGGCCGGGCCGGTAATCACCGAAATCGCTGAAATTATTTCCATTCAGCAGGGTATGGTCTTTATAAAGATCGGCAACCAGATTGGCCAATTCGGAATAAAGCGATGATTTACAGAAAAAACAACGGTTGACCGGATTTTGCCGATAATTGACGTTGTCGATCTCACGGGCATCAATTTCCCGAAGGGGAATATCGTATTTGTCACAAAAGTTACGGGCGTCGTTGAGTTCTTTTGTTTTCACACTTGCCGATGCTGAGATCACAGCCACAACATTTTCTTTACCTAATGTCTTTCGTGCAACATAGGCCACAAGCGAAGAGTCAATTCCTCCCGAAAGTGCAATAACGGCCCTGTCAATTCTTATAAACCATCGCTCCAGTTTCTTCGCCAGTTGTTCGTTGCCAACCATGTGTTGTTGTCCTTTTATTTCAAGTATAAAAATAGCAAATATATTTAAGATAATGGAATCTTAAATTCATGTTAAAGGTATTCTAATCACAAAAGATTGTTTTAAGTGTGTTAACTACATGTATTTAGATTTCAGGATTGGACTGTGAAAATTGATTCATCCGTATGCCTGATGATTATTCCGAACAAAAATCCTTCTTTACCGATTTTAGTGGATGGTTCACCGATAGCCTATTTCAAATCAGAATTTACTGGGGTATTTTTACCTACGAAACAAAAACAAAGTGTAAACTGATAGGGTATCAGTAATTACCGGAGGATGGATTCCATACTTAGGTTTAGGTAATTATCAGGAGATCAAAAAGAGGAGGTTAGGTTTTTATCAGAAATAGCAGATCCAGAGACAAGTTAGAATAGCGTGATTCATTTAGTGGACCCTCCTCCGGTAATATTAACTCAGGAAACCAGAACCATGAAAACAAATTCAGAATTACTCAGAACGAATGTTCAACTAACTGGTTTCACTTTTGTTGCCCGATGATTTTTAATTTTTTCAGTTGATGTTGCTTGCAGCTATACTACTTAAACCAGAATCAACTCATGAAACCACTCGTTCTTAAATCTCTTTTTTTCTTGTTCCTGGTTGGCCTTGCTAGCTTTATTGAAGCCGGCGATGGCAAAGTAACGACAATGGAAATTGAGAAATGCGCCCGTCTCGAGGGTGGATTTGTCATGAGTTATAATGTATATAATGAAGAGCATGAATATCTTCCTGGTGGAGGTATTCACTATTCCTATTGCTTGAAAACAGGCCAATACTGTGGTTTTGGCTTTGGAGCAGGAGTTCATTTTTTTAAAAAGGAGGGTTTTGTACCCTTTTACGTCGATTTTATTACTATGCTCAATACGAATAAAAATGCTCCGTTCATTAGTCTTCAAACTGGTTATGCTTTTGGTTGGAGTAACGAATACAACGACTATCATGATCATGAATTTAACGGAGGACTGTATTTGGGCATAGGGGCAGGGAAAAAAATCAGACTGAACAGCAATTTTTCATCCTATCTTTCAATTTCATACAGACACCAGTCCGCATCCCTACATTATGAAACCGGAGCAATGGAAGATCAATGTGATATGTTGTATTATCATATGCTTGTTGTAAGTCTGGGAGTTATTTTAGAACAAAAATAAATTCTCTGGATATCGCAATGGTTCAATCCCCCCTGTTTGTAAATAAAGGGAGAAATTCCTAAACTTACTTAAATTTAGGAAAATTCAGAGTCGATGAACCGGATTGACCGACTAACTGCAATTCTCATTCAATTGCAAACTAAACGATGGATTACTGCAGCAGAAATAGCCGATCGGTACGAGATTTGTCAACGTACGGTATACCGTGATATTCGTGCACTTGAAGAAGCGGGTGTCCCGATTGGTGCCGAAGCAGGTAAGGGATATTTTATAGTCGACGGTTATCACCTACCACCTGTAATGTTTACGCGTGAGGAAGCCGGGGCTATGTTAATTGCAGGTAAACTGGTAGATAAGCTGACAGACAGTTCGGTAAGAAAAAAGTATTTAGGGGCAACGGATAAAATTAAAAGCATTCTTCCGGAGAGGGATAAAAGCGCACTGGAAGAAATGAATGCCCAGGTTGAGGTTTTTCATGCCAGGCAAACAGGCAGTAATGGATACCCTGATAATTTTCTATCAACAATACAACTGGCCCTGGGTGAGGGGAAATGTCTTGAATTAGATTATCATGCCCAATATAGTCAGGAGAAAACAAGCGGACGAATAATTGATCCGCTTGGGATTGTTTTTTACGGGAATGCATGGCATCTCATAGGCTATTGCAAGATGCGGGGAGAGATGCGGGATTTCAGAGTTGATCGGATTCTCCGTATGGAAATAACCAGGGAATGTGCCAGTGAAAAACGCCCCGGAGAGCTAAAAAATTATTTTCACGAATTGTGGCTAAGTTCCGATCTTTTCGAGGTGAAAGTCTGGTTCGATCAGTCAGTGGTTGGTTCCCTGAATTCATCGAAATACTATTTCGGTTATATCGATGAATATGCTGAAGGTGATGGAGTAGTTATGAGTTTTGCAGCCAATGAATACAACTATATGGCAAACTGGCTTCTTTCATTTGGCAGTAATGTTAAGGTATTACAACCGCCCCGATTGAAAGAGGAGATGATCAATCAGGTGAAGTTGCTGGCTCAAGTCTACCTGAATTTTAAATAGAATTAAGATATGGATATTCCAAAGAGAAGGGAATCAATTGATGCTTTCAGGGGTTTTACTATTCTTGGAATGATATTGGTAAACAGTCCCGGCTCGTGGGATCATGTTTACCGGCCTTTGCTTCATGCCGAATGGAACGGATGCACCCTGGCCGATATGGTCTTTCCTTTCTTCCTGTTTATTGTCGGCGTATCAATAGTCTTTGCCTACACAAAATACCTTCAGAAGGGTCTGCCTAAAATCCGACTTCTCAAGAAAGCATTCTTCCGTATGCTCATCCTGTTTGGAATAGGAGTATTGCTGAATATTATTATGTCGGGTTTTCGGGAAATACGAATTCCGGGAGTTTTGCAACGAATTGCCCTTGTATATTTTATTTGTTCGTTTTTATTTTTGTATGCAAGTAAAAAATGGATTATTGTTTTCTCAATTTTAATACTTTCCGGATACTGGATGCTGTTGCTTTGGGTTCCGCAGCCCGGACAGACTGCGAGTTTACTGGAACCAGGAATGAATATTGTGAACTGGATCGATTCCAAACTAATACCGGGAAAACTCTATCGGGGTACCTGGGATCCCGAGGGATTGCTTAGTACCCTTCCATCAGTGGCAACCGGAATTACCGGAATATTCGCAGGGTGGATTCTACTAAAGACTAAGAACTCCATGAAAAAATTATTACATCTCACCTTACTGGGTATTTCGGGAATACTGACAGGACTTATATGGAGTTTGTTTTTTCCTTTGAATAAAAATCTCTGGACGAGTTCATATGTGTTATTTACTTCAGGAATTGCATTTCTTATCCTGGCGTTGTTCGATGGATTGCTGGAGAAGGGTAAGTTCAGGAAATGGATGATGCCATTTATTATGACCGGTTCAAATGCACTTACCATTTATATTCTCCACATGCTGCTGTTATTTCCTTTGTGTATAATTTCTTTCGGAAGTATTCCCAATGTAAATAGCCAGTTTATGAATTTTTTCAGCAACACTGAATTAACCTTAAATTTTGTATCGCTGATGTGGGCTATTTTATACACCATTATCTGTTTTATTCCGGCCTGGATCTTATACCGAAAAAAAATATTTATTAAAGTCTGAATTTTTTATATTCTGCTGACATAGGGTTGTCATTGTCATGAAATAGATTTGGTTATTAACTAATACTGCCGATGCTATGAAGACAACCCCGGTTAAAGATATAAACCTGATCGCAGCCTGTGGATTATATTGCGGAAACTGCGGAAAATATAAAAAGGATAAGTGTCCCGGTTGCGCAACGAATACAAAGGCATCCTGGTGTAAAATAAGAAGCTGTTGTATTGAAAAAGAGATTGCCAATTGCAGTGCGTGCAGTGAGTTTGTCAAACCATTG
This sequence comes from uncultured Bacteroidales bacterium, assembly GCA_964592225.1. Taxonomy (GTDB): domain Bacteria; phylum Bacteroidota; class Bacteroidia; order Bacteroidales; family UBA10428; genus UBA10428. The sequence continues at coordinate 39,351 of CAZQCO010000022.1, read as the reverse complement.
GAATGTGTAAAATATAATAATCTGATCAGCAGGGTAATTGAGTTTTTCACGGCTACTGACCGTTCGCTTTGTATTGAATTCATTCAACTAAACGGAGAAGAGAAATTTGCAGCTATGATGACTGAAAACAATAAAGTGACCCTTTCGAAAAGAAAAAACCACTGAAGGCCTGAACCTGAAACTGGGCAGGCATAATTATTAATCCTATATTTGTCTGCATTATTTTTACAGTAGATAATGACCGGGTTTTATACTTTCCTCAGTGTACTGATTGTTAGTCTGATCTCACTTGTTGGGGTTCTTTTTCTGGCATTGAAGCCAGAGAAATTAAAAAAAATCCAGTTGGTTCTGGTTGGATTTGCTACAGGGGGCCTTTTAGGCGGAGCATTTTTTCATCTTCTTCCCGAATCGTTTGAGATATTTAAGGACTCAACCATTGCTTCCATCTGGATTATTGTTGGCTTCATGCTCTTTTTCGTGCTTGAACGATTTCTTCACTGGCACCACAATCATACATCGATATTAAATAATAATACCATCAAACCTTTTGGGACCATCAATCTGGTTGCCGATATGTTGCATAACTTTCTTGATGGCATTCTGATTGCGGCTTCTTATTACTACTCTGTTGAAATTGGAATAGTGACTACACTGACAGTTATGATGCACGAACTACCGCAGGAGATAGGCGATTTCGGGGTATTGATTCATGCAGGTTTTTCAAGGAAGAAAGCCCTGATCTATAATTTTATTTCGGCATGTACTGCGTTTCTTGGAGCTGGATTCATACTACTTTTCAATCAATCGGCATCGGAACTGTCGAGGATGATACTACCTTTTGCCGCTGGAGGTTTTATTTATCTTGCCGCAGCTGACCTGATACCTGAGTTGCATGCTGAAAAAACTATCCGCCGTTCTATCTATCAGTTTATTGCCCTCATATCTGGCATGGTACTTCTTTTCCTCATGACACTGATAGGATAATAATCTTTTTCATCCTAACTTGAATCCCGGCGAGCACACCCGCCTGAACGAATTCATTCGGGCAGGTTACACACTGCTTGCAGCGGGGTTGGCAAGCAAATAAAATTCCTACACAGGATCGAAGATTGGCTACGCCGAACTCGTAAACTCGATTCCTCATAGCTTTGTGCGAGGAGCTTTAATTTTCCGGAAATCTGACAAAAGATTAGTCATTAATTTTTAGCAGGGTTTTTGCACTGCAATCGGCAACTATAAAAAAAGAATAGATGACATATTCAGAGATGCAGAAACAACATGCTGATGTTCTTGATGCTGTGATATCAAATCGTCTGAAGGATGCTTTACAGATAATATCCAAATTGCTTGTACACGTTGCATCATCCGAAATACAAAGTAGGTATCAATCGCTTACTGATACCTACCGGAGTATGCTGAAGTATTCTTTTGAGCTGGCACCTGATCCTGAACGGGCAGGAATATACCTGCGCCTGAAGCAATCTATCCTTGAATTGACTGACGATATCAGGGATAACTGGATCAATAGCATGAATTTTTTCGAGAGGAAATCAATACAGGAACAAACGCTTCATTTCGAATCATTCTATGCCGGAGATATCAAGCAGATCACTATGATGCTTTCAGGAAAGGAAGATGGCCCAATACCTGCGGCTGATTCTGAATCGGGTCAAAATCTTCATGAATCGCTCTCAAGCCAGCTGTTTTATTTTTTCTGGCTAAAAAATAAACTCTCCAACGAAGATAAATCGCTTTTTAACCAGGTTGTTGAATATTCAGAAATTGACACGAGTTTTAAATCGTTAATGGTTAGTGCAATGACTCTTTCACAATTGCGTCATTTTGACAGTGAAAAATTCATTATACTATTTAATTTGTCAAAAGCTGATCATCCGGAAATTAGGCAGCGTGCCATGATCGGGATGTTTCTGGTACTGTTAAGTTGCCAGAAAAGAATCGGATTATATCCGAATTTGATTGAGAGGCTGAAATCGATAGCTGACGATCGGAGTTTTCAGGAACGTATGCTGGCCATTCTTATACAGTATATCAGGGCAAGTGAAACTGAAAAAATAACCCGGAAAATTCAGGAGGAGATCGTTCCTGAGGTTATGAAAATACGATCGGAGTTGGAAGACAAGCTTAATCTGGAGGAACTTCTTTCGAAAGAATCTTTTGAAGATAAAAATCCTGAATGGGAGAATTTTTTTAAAGATGCTCCGGATGTATACCAAAAGCTTGAACAATTCTCAAAGATGCAGATCGAGGGTTCCGATGTTTTTATGGGAGCGTTTGCTATGCTAAAACATTTCGATTTCTTTAAGGAATTATCTAACTGGTTTGTTCCTTTCAGGACCGATAATCAGACGGTCAAAATGACTTTTGAAAATTTCAAAGAAGAAGTAGATGTCACAACTTTCATTGAGGGACTTGAAAAGTCGACCGTATTATGCAATTCCGATAAGTATTCCTTTATTCTGAATATCCAAAATATGCCTACGCAACAGCGTAAAACAATGCTTGAATTATTTAATATGGAACTGAAGGCCATGAATGAAATGATGGAGGATGAATTCAAGCTTGATAAGGAAACCCGGAATAAGATAATCAACACACAATACCTGCAGGATCTTTACCGGTTTTTTAAACTACATCCGAACAGAAAAGAGTACAAGAGCGTATTTGATCTGGAAATTGATCTCCTGGGATCTGATGTCTTGAAATTAGTATATGATGATGCAAAAATCTTGCGAAATCTTGCTGAGTTTTATTTTGCGAGGGACCGGTATACAGAAGCTTTAATGCTATTCGAATGGCTGAATGAAAAAGAAAATTCTTTTGAGCTGATAGAAAAGATAGGTTTTTGTTATCAGAAAAAAGGCAATTTCCGGAAAGCCATTGAGATGTACCATCAGGCAGAGCTATTCGATAAAAATAAACTCTGGCTGCAAAAAAAGTTGGGGTATTGCTATCGAAAGACCGGTGAATTCAAAAAGGCAATTGAATATTATCAGTTGGTAATTAAGTCAGAGCCCAAAGATATGGCCAACCTGGCTTATCTGGGACAACTCTATATGGATATTGAAAATTTTAAAGACGCTTTGAACTATTATTATAAAGTAGAATATGCGGATCCTGCAAACCCTAAAGTATTCAGGCCTATTGGATGGTGTTCATTTGTTCAGGGAAAATATGATATCGGGATCAAATATTTCGATAAAATTTTAAAGGGGAAACCGATAAAAAGTGATTTCTTAAATATTGGTCATTGCTATTGGGCTTCGGGACAAATTGAAAATGCACTGAATGCCTATAGGGAAGCAGTCCGGTATTCAGGTAAAGATGAACGCTGGTTTCGGGATTCTTTTATTAAGGATGGAAAACATCTTAAATCCAGGGGATTTGGAGATCTTGATATTAATCTAATGATAGATTACGTTCTGTTGGGAGATTAAATAGTCTAGGTTAGCACCAGGTAATTTTTAGGTTAATATGCAGTGAATTTTCACAGAGCATATGTTTAAATATGTTAAAAAACTGTGAATTCCTTATTAACAGAAAACAATTGTATTAGTTATAAGTTTTTATTATAGAAACATATTTTAATAATGTTTTGCTAGTGTCAAATTCAGATGATTAATATCATCACTGATTTAATAAAAGTAATGAATCAAATTATTAACTTTCTATAGTACCAAATCCAATGATTACTATGCTTGAACATCAGAAAATGTTATTGAAGCAAATTAGCTACGATAAGGAATTGTTCCGCAAGGAAATCGTAAAATCTTTCAAATGGCTAAAATCCTACGAGATTATATTGCTTCGCAATTGGCTGAAAGATAATTATGGCCGTACACATTCCGATGTAATACAAGATGTGTTTGAATACATTGCTGCCTGAATAAACCTGACGATATACCTCCCGGTTTTTGCTACATTTGAGATAGAGGGGTTGGTAAAGGATAAGTTTAGTGAAGACCGGGATTTTTTATAACTCACCTGTGCAAATGGATATATGATTATAATGCAATAATTGTTAGCCGGTTTTTATATCGGCTATTTTTTTAGGAGAATATCCAGAGCCATTTCTATTTTTTCATTCATCTTTAAATCTGTATCAATCCATGCAATTTTTATCCCATCGCGTTCCATCTTCCGGAACCAGGTCATTTGCCGCTTGGCAAACTGATGAATGGCAATATTTAATTTATGGACCATGGTATCATAATCCAGTTCACCCTTTATATAAAGTGTGATGTATTTATATTCCAGTCCGTAATAAATCAGGTGTTCCGGAGCAATTCCCTCATCTAGTAATTGTTTCACTTCTTCTATCATTCCGTTTTTAAGCCGGGCATGAAGTCGGTTTGTAATTCGTTCACGGCGAATTTCCCTGTCACAAATTAAACCGAAATAGACAGAATTAAATATTGGATAATCCCTCATTTCTTCTGGATGGCTGGAATAATAAACTTCAATTTCAATGGCTCGTATGGCCCTTTTTAAGGTATCGGTATCCGTCAGGTTATGAAGTGGGCGAAAAGAGGAGAGAATTTTCGCTAACTCCTGAAGTGATTTATTTTGTAATTCTTCTCTGAGTTTTTGGTTTACCGGTACAGCTATTAGTTTGTAACCCTTTGTAACCGCATCGATATACATTCCGGTACCTCCGCAAAGTATAGGTATTTTACCCTTATTATGTATTTTATAATAAGCTTTTATAAAATCCTGCTGATATTCGAACACATTATATTTATAGCCTGGCTCATGGATGTCAATCAGATGGAAAGGAATTAACCTGTCTCCAACGCGGTAATCATCATAGTCTTTTCCAGTGCCGAGATTCATTTTGCGATAAATCTGTCTTGAATCTGCACTGATTATCTCACCATTGATTTGTGCTGCCAATTCGGCAGCAAAACGGGTTTTCCCGGTGGCGGTCGGGCCTGTTATAATAATCAGATTATTTTTTATTTGCGATAATTTCAATTTATTATACCCAATTGTGTTTCTGTAAAATTACTTTTACTTTGCATATCACGAAAATGAATTTCGAAAGAATGGCCAATAAGATCGATATAAAGAATAAAAAAGCGACGCATGATTATGAACTGATCGAAAAATATACAGCAGGCATTGTACTTACGGGAACAGAAATAAAAAGCTTACGTCTGGGGAAAGCCAGCATCGCTGATACATTCTGCTATTTCAGGAATAATGAATTATGGGTTCGCAATATGAATATCGCCGAATATGCCAATCGTGGGTACAGTAATCACAATCCTGCATGGGACAGGAAACTTCTGCTAAATCACAGCGAATTGAAGAAACTGGAGCGTAAGACCAGAGAACGTGGATTAACCATTGTAGCTACCCGGCTGTTTATTTCCGATACAGGCTATGCCAAATTAAATATAGCCCTTGCCAGAGGTAAAAAAGAATATGACAAACGTGAAGACATAAAGAAACGTGATACCAAGCGACAGCACGATAGGTTAAGGAAGCTCTGAGATAAAACGATTACTGTGCAAAGAAGAAATTATTTAGTTCGTAAATCTCTTCCGAACTGAGATCTGAACCAAAATCAAAGAAGTTATCTATTTCATTCAGGATTTCATCAAAAGAAATATAGCCATCTCCATCGCTATCAACCGGTATGAATTTTTCAGGAATTTCTTCCGCAGTGATGTTTTTGTAATTACTATAGGAGGAAGGCTCCCGCAAATACAATTCAACATCTTCACGCCTCACAGCCGATGACATATCAAGAAGGGCAATCAGGTCATTTTCGAGAATTTCCACTCCTCTCTCATCCACAAAAGCGCCATAACGCGAAAAGGGTTCATCATCAACGTAATTAGGAACTCCGTCATAATCATCATCAAGAGGACAACCAGTTGTATCTGTATCTACACCGAAGGGAGTATTTGGACATTGATCCCATCCATCCATGTAGCCATCGCCATCATCGTCGCCAATCAGAGTAAGATCGAGTTCAATATCGGCAAAAAGTCGTTGTACTGCTAAAGTTTTTTTACTCGAAAATAAATCGAGATGCATGGTAACATAGGTATACATAAAATCATCATTCCGTTTATCACCAATAATTTCTGAAGTGTTTTTACTACTAACGTGATCGATAACATCGGAAAAAGAAAAATGATAGGAAGCGCCAACCCGAAATAATATTCGGTTGCTAACCCAGAAATCAAGGCCGAAATCGATAGGTATGGCAAATGTGTATTGAGGATAGTCACCCAGTCCCCAGTCCGTATCGCGTAAATCAGTTTCGTAAGTATAATCGCGCTGCATCAGTTGCAGTGTAGGGTCCTCAAGGCTGGCCGGAGTGTTGGGTAGATTTCTGATAGTCCCATCGGGCCAGTAATTATACTTAACATCGACACCTTCAATAACAGCAAAGCTATCGACTTTTGAGCTAAACGTAATAGTTTCAAAACCAACAGAAATGAACGGATGTACTCTTCGGTATTTTTTATAGAAATTATCGAAATCGTAGTTCACATTAATACCAAATAAGAGTAAATCGGACTTAAAATTCATATTCCGCATCAGGTCGGAATAGGAACGTTCATTTCCTGAAAGGGCGCCCAGCATAAAGAAGAAATTGGCACGTAAATATTGTTTATTGTCAATAAAGGTGGCCACATTTACCTTGTAGCCCAGAGTGCCGTTCAATGGATTAAGATTAGGATCGTGTACATCGCCCAGAAAGTTAAATGTACCGATTCCAAATCCCATAACTGGTTTGTATACCGGATTTAAATTGTCAACTTCGGTATACAACAAATCCTCGATATCGCCCTGGGCAAAAACCGTCAATGGCAATAGAAAAGTAAGCAACAGAAATAATATTTTTCTTTTTCCGGTCATTTGTTCTCCTTGAGCGATTATTTGTACCATGTCTGATTAGCAACCATGAGTGCTTCCTGTACTGTAATTCTTTTGCCGTCATTATATGCCGAAACAAAAGCATCATTAATGGCAGTGGTGTTCCAGATATGAACCCGGTAATCGCGGGCTTCTTTATACACATCAAATGAGCCAATCGAATACTTTTGCCATCCTTCATGAACCTCTCTGCGAACTTCTTTATCGAGATTGTATTTTTTAAAGTATTGCTGGATATTGACCGATTTATGTCCTGCTGCTAATTGAACTCTGTAATAGATCCCTTCTTCGGGTTCGAGAAGAAAGGCCTGGGTATTTTTATTTTCTTTTGGAGGCGTTTTAATTATTTCTTTCTTAGGCGGTTTTTCTACAACAACTTCTTCACTTACAGGTTCTTTTTCGATGGTTTTATCAGCGAGTTGAGGAGTATTAAGTCTTACGATCAAATTACCAATTTCAGCAGGCGATAGCGACGCGAGGTTTTCATTGGTTTGTTTAATATCAATACTAATAGTTTTTTCTCCTTCCAGGTAAGAAAATTTACCTTTTAGAACAGGCTCGGCAATACCTGGTTTTTCCGGTATGAGCTTATAGGATACGAGAAAATAGGAATCGGAGGGGAGATTCATCCAGAGAAATTTAGCCATGTTGCTTTTGAATGTAAAAATTCCTTCTCTCGGGTTGATAGAAACAGCTTTATATCCTGTGGGTATATTTTCTTCGATCTTGGCAAATTTTTGTTTCAGTTCTTTATTGACAAGTAAATTGATAATATAGCCATCTGCTTCCAGAATGGGTTTCTGTCTGATACAAGCCATCTGAGATCCGGCAGTTACCGGAGCTATATAGGGTATAACCTGCTCTTCAAAATCATTGATATCAACAATAAGTGCCGGATCTATATCAGGTGAGGGTAAAATCACGATAGGCTGGCTTATCGAACTTATCGATTTCCGTTCATTTTCATCGATATACGAGAATTTTCCATCAATAGTAAAAGTACCTTTAAGCCGTTCATCAGCTTTGATCTTATAGACTACTGTAAATTCGTTCTGGGTAGGAAGCCGCAACCAGATAAAACGGACCCGTTTTTCTTCAAATGTAAAATCGGCATTGGATGAAATAGAGGGGGTAGCATTCAAGCCAGCCGGAAAAGTTTGCTGAAGCCTTGAAAAGCTTTCCAGATCACCCTTTTGGATTGTTATTTTAACCTCAAATTCTGTACCGGCAACTACCTCGGTGGGAGCCTGAACGTTGAAAGTAACCCCCCCCTGAAAGATATTCTGAAAGGTGAGCGCAAGTATTAAATTTACTATGAGTGCAATTACTCTATACATCAGGCAATTACTTAAGTAATGATTAAATTTATCTAATTAGCCGTATATGTTCAAAGTACGTAAAGTGGATTCTTACTGTAAAATTAGTTTAAAATATTGATAAACAATTCGATAGTATTGTTAATTACTTTTTATTAGAAATTCGGACTTAAGAGGTATTTCGAATAAAACTGGTCAATCTTGTTTACAGCATCTTCAGCACTATCCGCAACCTGGAAAAGTTCAAGATCTTCCGGTGAAACATTTTTATGTTCTTCCAGCATGACTTTTTTTATCCACTTTACAAGGTCCTCCCAGTATTCTTTACCCACCAGTATGATAGGAAAGCGACCGATTTTTTCGGTTTGTATCAGTGTCAGAGCCTCAAAGAGTTCGTCGAAAGTACCAAAACCACCTGGAAGTACAATAAAACCCTGAGCGTACTTCATAAACATCACCTTACGAACAAAGAAGTGGTCGAATGTAATAAGTTTATCAGGATCGATAAACAGGTTTGGTTCCTGTTCAAACGGAAGATCGATATTAATCCCCACCGATCGGCCCTTTCCTCGTTTAGCTCCTAAATTTGCAGCTTCCATAATTCCGGGACCACCACCGGTAATAACTCCGTAACCCAACTGGGTTAATTCAAATGCAATTTCTTCTGCCAGTTTATAATATTTAGTACCAGGTTCTGTACGTGCACTTCCAAAAATCGACACACAGGGTCCGATACGTGACATTTTTTCAAAGCCTTCCACGAACTCCGACATGATTTTAAAAATCTTCCAGCTGTCATAGGTTTTAATCTCGTTCCAATTTTTCTTTTTGAAGGCTCTTTTAATCTTATCTTCAGTTGTTGCCATTTATTATTTTATTTTGCTCGTTATCCTTCACAGCGCGTAAAGATATAACGAAATTCGAGGGAAAAGAGTTACAGCTATTAACAAACACTTACTTTGCCAGTTCTTTCTTGAGAAATGTTGCCGTATAGCTATTATCAGATTGAATGATTTCTTCAGGAGTACCCTCAAAAAGAATATAACCACCCAGCTGGCCGCCCTCTTTTCCCATATCAATTATATGGTCCGCCATTTTAATAACATCGAGGTTGTGTTCAATAACCATTACGGTGTTTCCCCGATTAACTAATTTATTGAGCACATTGAGTAACACCCTGATATCTTCGAAATGCAGGCCTGTAGTAGGTTCATCTAAAATGTAAAGAGTTTTTCCGGTATCGCGTTTTGCCAGTTCGGTAGCCAGTTTTATACGTTGCGATTCACCTCCTGAGATTGTTGTTGAAGGCTGTCCGAGTTTTACATAACCAAGGCCTACCTTAGTCAGAGCAGCAAGTTTTTTATGTATTTTCGGAATATTCTTAAAGAAATCATATGCCTGATTGATGGTCATATCAAGAACTTCACTGATATTTCTCCCTTTATATTTGACCTCGAGGGTTTCGCGGTTATATCTTTTCCCGGAACAATCACGACACAAGACATATACATCGGGGAGAAAATTCATTTCGATGGTTTGTAAACCTGCACCCTGACAGGTTTCACATCTTCCGCCCTTGACATTAAAAGAGAAACGACCGGGTTTATACGCCCGGATTTTCGATTCGGTAGTTTGCGAAAAGAGATTACGGATATCGGAAAATACTCCGGTATATGTGGCAGGATTTGAACGGGGTGTGCGACCTATGGGTGACTGATCGACATCGATCACTTTGTCAATATTTTCTATTCCCTCAATGGAGTCGTAGGGCAGAGCTTCCATACTGGAACGATAGAGATGCCTGCTAAGCGCCGGATACAGAGTCTCATTTATCAAAGATGATTTTCCACTGCCCGATACTCCGGTGATACATATAAATTTGCCAAGTTCGATACTGATACTGATATTCTTCAGATTATTACCCCGGGCTCCCCGGATATGAATGAACCTGGCGTTTCCTTTTCTTCTCTCATCCGGTACGGGAATACTATGTTCTCTGCGCAAGTAACTGGCAGTTAATCCCTCCGATTGAAGCACCTGTTTTGGTGATCCGGCAGCCACAATTTCACCACCATGCCTGCCAGCAAAGGGCCCCATGTCTACCAGATAATCGGCCGATTCCATCATTTCCTTATCATGTTCTACCACAATAATTGAATTGCCTGCATCACGAAGCGTTTTCAGCGCATTGATAAGACGGATATTATCACGTTGATGCAACCCGATACTGGGTTCATCGAGAATGTACAGGACATTAACAAGTTGAGACCCAATTTGAGTAGCTAACCGGATCCGTTGGCTCTCGCCTCCCGATAGCGTTCTCGAAGGGAGATTGAGAGAAAGATATCCCAGACCGACATCAAGTAAAAATTGAACCCGTGTACGAAGTTCTTTAAGAATTTCTGTGGCTATCATCTTTTGGCGTTCGTTCAGGTGATTTTCAACCTGATCGAGCCAACTTGCCAGATCATTTATATCCATCGATGCAAGTTCCGATATGTTTTTGTTATGAATTCTGAAATGCAAGGATTCTTTGTTAAGCCTTTGCCCGTTACAAGCCGGACAGACAACCTTTTTAATGAACTGACTTGTCCAATTGTTTACACTATCGCCATTATTGCTGTGTGTTACCTGAAGGTTACTTATATAGGTTACTACTCCTTCAAAGCTCAGAAAGTAATTTGAAGTTGCACCCAACGGAGTGTTTTCAAGTTTAAATGATTCTTCTGAGCCATACAGTATGATTTTAAGTGCTTCTTCGGGTATATTTTTTACAGGAGTTTGAATAGTAAAGCCATACTTGCGACCTATTGCTTCGATTTGCCAGAAAATAAGGCTGTTTTTATATTTTCCGAGAGGTTCAATGGCTCCTTCTTTAATAGTTAAATTGGTATTGGGTATTATTTTTTCTTTATCTACCTGGTCAATTATTCCAAGGCCATTACATGCAGAACAGGCCCCCTGGGGTGAATTAAACGAGAATGAATGGGGTGCAGGCTCGTTATATGAAATCCCTGTTGTCGGGCACATAAGTTGTCGGCTATAGAATTTTGCCTCCCGGGTATCTTTATGCATGATCATAATTGTACCTTTCCCATGATGCATGGCTATCGTTATAGATTCTTTCAGCCGTTTCCTGTCTTCGGTCTTAACCTGGAGTTTGTCTATGACTATTTCTATGTTGTGATTTTTATACCTGTCGACGCGGAGTCCATGCTTAATCTCCTTAATTTCACCATCAATTCTCACATATAAAAAACCCTTACGCAAGATCTGTTCGAAAAGCTCTTTATAATGCCCCTTCCGGTTTTTAACTGTAGGTGCCAGGATCAATGTTTTTTCTCCGTGGTAATTTTTAAGAATACGATCAATTATCTGCTCATCGCTGTAACGCACCATTTTCTCATTGGTATTGTATGAGTATGCCTCACCTGCACGGGCATAAAGCAAACGAAGGAAATCGTAGATCTCGGTTGTTGTACCTACTGTGGACCGGGGATTTTTATTTGTTGTTTTTTGCTCAATACTGATTACAGGTGAGAGTCCTGTAATTTTATCCACATCGGGGCGCTCCATATTGCCCAGGTATTGTCTTGCATATGCCGAAAGGGTTTGCATATAACGCCTTTGTCCTTCGGCATAAATAGTATCAAAAGCTAATGACGATTTTCCGCTTCCGCTAAGTCCCGTAATTACCGATAATTTATTTCGGGGAATGGTGACATTAATATTCTTTAAGTTATGGACCCTTGCACCATAAATTTTTATCTCTTCGCCTGATTCAATATTTTCTTTAAACTTTTCCAAAGTGGTATGTTAATATTTCTGCGATGCTATTTGGTAAATTCTCTTGAAACAGGGATTCTGATAATATAGGTTTTCTGCTGATTGTTGAGAAGTTTATTGTCCCGTAACCAGGGATTGAGCAATTTTAATAATTTGTAGTTGGTACCATGTTCTTGGGCAAAAATCCCCATATCGTCGATACTGCTGCTAACAGAAATTTCATGAAAGGGAATGGGCCGGTAACATTCCGAATCGGGAATATTGAATCCATATTGCATGGGATTTTCCAATACCAGTTTAATAGCAATAATACGATAGACATAACGGGCTGTTTCTTCGTTCAGAAGTAGATCATAATAACTGGTTTCACCTTGTCTTTCAATCTGCCTTTCAACTCCTCTGCGACCTGCATTATAGGTGGCTGCTACCAGAGACCAATCCTTGTAAATTGCATAGGAATGTTTGAAAAACTCACAAGCTACTTCAGTTGCCTTTTCCAAATGATATCGTTCATCAACTTCATCATTAACTTCAAGTCCGTATTCTTTTGCTGTACTTTCCAGTATTTGCCAAAAACCAGCAGCTCCGGCAGGTGATACAATATGAGTAAAGCCACTCTCCGCAATAGCGATGTATTTAAAGTCATCGGGGATATTATTTTTTTTAAGAATGGGTTCTATAACAGGCAGATAACGGCTTGCCTTTTTAAGGTAAAATAGTGTTTGCGAATGAAAATATGTATTCACAATCATTTCACGTTCAAGACTTTCAAAAACATCAAAATAATTTATAGGTACTTCTTCTCCGCAAAAAATTACTTTTTCCGGCATATAGGGTGAAGTCGTATTAGCAAAAACCGTGAGTTGTAAGGTATTCTGTTGATTTTCAGAAAATGCGGCAAATAGGAATACGATAAAAAATAAACCTCCGACTGAAATTTTTAATCTGCGTTTAAACAGTATCGATTTTAGTTTTAACATAAGAAATATTTTCGGTTTAAAGCATAACAACTGAACCGCAAAATTAGGTAAAAAAAAAGTGGAAAATTTTAGATGTTAAAATTAGAATGAATAACTGATACCTGTTAAAACACCTATAGAATAAGGATAAACATTTGTTTCAGGATTCGTATTAATTGGCGATAAATAATATTTAAAGAAGGGTTCGAGACTGATATTTATATTGCTTGCAACAGGATATGCCAAACCAATACTTACTGAGCCGCTGTATCCAAATGAGTTAATTTCTTTTGTTTCTCCTTCCCTGGTGAAGTCTTCATTATCGGTTGCTGTTGCCTTATTTCCCACAAGAAAATTTGCCCAAAGACCTGAACACAGATTAACATCCATTTTTCTGTCAATGATCAGATAACGGAAGATAAATGGTATCTCAACATACTCAAAGTATTGTTCTGCAGTAACCAGGCCTACGGTCCAATCAATATTTTCATCATCAGAAACCGGTGGTGTTAGATCTTTATCAAAAGTAATGTTACCAGTAGAATTCACCACATCAGGCATCATATTTGATCCTCGTTCCGGTTCATCAGGAGTATTTGGTGTGGTATATGTAGTACTAATATCAGGATTTGACTGAAGTGTGGACTTTGTCTGGCCCATTTTCGAATAATATATTCCCGATTGAATGGAGAAACGGCTTGAAGGTTCGATTTCAAATTGAAGTCCGCCGGCATATGCCACGAGCCCCGACTCATATTTGTCGAAATTATTGACAGGATAGGATGGAGTATTAACATATACATCACGGTAAGTATATTGTGGGCCGGCTTGTCCGCCTACTGACCATCCCAGTCCTTCTTTCCGATCATTATTTTTTTGATCTTCTAAGGCCAATAAATTTTGTTGAATAATCAGTTCATTATAGTCGATTTCATTACGACTAGGCTTGATCAGAGGATAGTCATTATCTGCGAATGTTGAACTTACCATAAGATCACGCGAATTCATGGGTGAAATAATATTCTCATAAGTTACAACCTCCTGGGGTGCCGACTCAACTTCGGATTCCTCAAAAAGTATAGCCAATTCTTCTGTAGTCTCCGGAATAGTTGTTTCTACAGGAGTTACGAGTTCTTTTTCAGGAACATTTGGAGAGGAGACAGGTACTGTTGAAGATTTTCTAATTTCATTAGGAGTTATTGTTTCGGATGCTGCTTTTATGTCGGAAGGTTCACTTTGCACTGTTTCACTAAGAACCTGTTCCTGTGATGAAGAATTAAAAGATCTCCACACTAACCATGTAATACTGGCAATTAATACAATGCCCGCAGCAATTTTGAGAAATAACGGGAGAAGTACTGTCTTCCTGTTCTTAACAATATCACGCTCAATGCGCCCCCAAATTTCTGTTGGAGGTGCAGGAGCATAATCCTTCAGCCCATTCCGGAATAGCTCATCCATATTTTCCAGCCTATCTATCATTATCAATATTATCCGACACGCTCGACGTGTTTATAAAATTCATTCACTTTTTCCTGTAAAATAGTACGTGCCCTTGAAAGGTTTGATTTCGACGTACCCTCATTTATACCAAGCATTTCACTGATCTCCTTATGTGAATAACCTTCAATAGCGTACAAGTTAAAAACAATACGATACTGAGGTGACAATTCTTTAATCATTCCAAGTAGTTCCTTAACCGTAATATTCTCAGTCAGGTCTGTATCCCCGCTTCTTTCAAATTCTTCAACTGACTCCTGTGTTCTGACCAGCTTGTTCTGATTTCTGAATTTTTCAAGAGCTGTATTCACCATTATTCGCCGAATCCAACCTTCAAAAGAACCTCTTGATTCAAATTGTTCAATTTTCTCATATATCTTCAAAAAACCTTCGTGCAGGATATCCTGCGCATCTTCCCTCGAACCTGAATATCTTAGACAAACTCCAAACATTTTTGCACTAAACATTTCGTATAGTAACCTCTGTGCTACAGGTTCTTTCTGGCAGCAACCTTTGATTATATTATCAATCGTATTAAGCAATTGTTAATGAATGGAATACCCCAAATTTACATATTTTTCAATGTATATCCTGAGGTTGCTGCTATTTTTCAGATGCAATTTTCTGTAATATGGTTGCGTTGGTCAAGTAAGAAAGTTGGTATTTTTTGTTAAATACTAGTAACCTAATCTTAAATGGAATCTCATATGTGCAACTAATAAAGAAATTGACTGGGAGAGTAAGTTATTACAGAGTGAAAACTGTCTTCAAAATAGATTATGAAGTTACATTACTGGAATTAAAATTGATTTATCGTCTAGGTTTTAAGTTTAAAAGTGTACTAAATCGGACATTTGTTGTACCGGAACTGTACATAAATACTATGCATGTAAGTTTAGAGAGGATATATGATTTATATCATAATATTCACACCTTCAAGCCAATGCAGGTGTTGGCATAATCGTTGATCAACATACAAACATCCAAATCGAAAGGACAATGCAATGATTCGAATAGAAAAACTTCACAAGACCTATGTTACCGGAAGTAACCGGCTACACGTACTTAAGGGAATCGATCTGAATATTGATTCCGGCGAGTTGATTTCAATTGTAGGATCCTCAGGATCGGGCAAATCAACATTATTAAATGTGATCGGAATTCTGGATAATTACGATTCCGGGGATTACTATATCGATGACAAGTTGATTAAAAATATGTCTGAAACGAAAGCTGCGTGGTACCGGAATAAAATGATTGGATTTGTTTTCCAGTCGTTTAACCTGATTGCTTTTAAAAATGCTATGGAAAATGTTGCTCTTCCATTATACTACCAAGGTGTTGCAAGGAAAAAACGTAATATAATTGCACAGGAATATCTTGAGAAGATGGGACTGTTAGAGTGGGCCGAACATCTGCCCAGTGAACTATCGGGCGGTCAGAAACAGCGTGTTGCTATAGCCAGAGCCATGATATCGCAACCAAAGATTATTCTGGCCGATGAACCTACAGGTGCTCTCGATACGCAAACTTCCTACGAGGTTATGGATATTTTTCAGGAGGTAAATAAAGCAGGAATGACTGTTATTATTGTTACTCACGAGAGAGATATCTCGGAACGCACAGATAGGATCATTCGACTTACTGACGGTATTATCGAGCAGGAATATAAACCTAAAAAAGCGGCAAACTATGCTTGATTTAGATCAATGGCAGGAAATACTTAGCACTATTCGAAAGAATAAGCTACGTACTTTTTTAACCGGATTCAGTGTGGCATGGGGCATTTTTATGCTGGTCATTCTTTTAGGCTCGGGAAACGGTCTGGCAAAGGGTATTATCTATAATTTCAGCGATGCCAAAAACAGCATATGGATGGGAGGTGGGCAAACCAGTACGGCTTACGGTGGTTTTAATGCCGGTAGAAGAATTGAATTGACGAATGAAGATTATGAGTTTGTAGATAATATGTACAATGATATTGAGAACCTATCGGCCCGATATGGTATGTGGGGGAGTATGATAAGCTATAAAAATAACTATGGGGAATTTGATCTTCAGGCAATTCATCCCGGACACCAGGTTATCGAGGCTATTAAACTTATTGATGGCCGGCTTCTGAATAATCTGGATATTAAAGAATACCGCAAAGTAGCTGTAATAGGTAAATTAGCTAAAGAACAAATTTTCAAGGATGAGGACCCGATAGGGAAATATATACGGATCAGAGGAATTCCATTCCTGGTTGTTGGAGTGTTTGACGATATACATGAAGGGGAAACGAAACGGTTATATATTCCCATTACCCTGGCACAAAAGACGTTTATTACAAAAAACCGGGTTGAATCATTATCTTTTACTGCCGGAGATGCCACAGTTGAAGAAGCAACGCAAATGATTGAGAAGATAAAATCACAGATGGCGAAAAAGCACAATTTCGATCCGGATGATACGCGCGCTATGTGGAGCTGGAATGCCCTGGAAGATTATCAAAAAATGCAGGCCCTTTTTAAGGGGATTAATATTTTTGTCATGATAATTGGAATTTTTACAATAATTGCAGGAATTGTCGGTGTTAGCAATATCATGCTGATTGTTGTCAAAGAGCGTACAAAAGAAATTGGGATTCGTAAAGCTATTGGTGCCCGTCCATCTTCCATTATCTGGATGATTCTGCAGGAATCTATACTCATTACATCTATTGCAGGTTATTTTGGGCTGGTATTGGGTGTAGCTCTGATAGAAGTAGTTGGAAAAGCTATGCCTGCTTCAGATTTTTTCAGAAATCCCGGAGTCGATTTTACTATGGCAATTGGTGCAACCATTATGATTGTGGTTGCAGGAGCTATTGCAGGATATATTCCGGCAAAAAAAGCAGCTAATATTCGGCCTGTAGTGGCACTTCACGATGAATAAAAAACCAAAACCATGATTATAGATTACGATAAATGGCAGGAAATTTTCCACACACTTAAGAAGAATAAGGTACGCACCGGGCTTACGGCTTTTGGTGTCCTCTGGGGTATTTTTATGCTTATGGTTATGCTTGGCGCCGGCAAGGGTCTGGAGAATGCAGTTTACTCAGGTATGGGCGATTTTGCAACTAACAGTATGTTTATCTGGTCGCAGTCTACTACCATTCCCTACAAGGGATTTCCCAGGAATCGCTGGTATCGTTTTGAACTGGATGACATGCATGCTTTAAAGCGCAATATTCCGGGTATTGATATTATTACTCCGACAGTGCATGGCGGGGGCTGGCAGGTAACTTCAACATTAATCTATGGCGATCAGAAGGGTAATTTCAGAGTTGAGGGGATCATGCCCAATGAAAATAAGGTCGATCCTGTCGATATCTATAAGGGCCGGTATATAAATGATCTTGATGAGTTGAATAAAAGAAAGGTTGCCTTGCTGGGCTATCGAGTATATGAGGAATTATTCAAAAAGGATGAAGACCCTATTGATAAATATGTAAAAATAAATGGGATGTATTTTCAAATTGTAGGGGTATATAAATCAAAGCATACGGGTCATTGGGGTGAAAATCAGAATTCCATTACATTTATTCCCTTCAGCACTACTCAGCAGATCTTTAATTATGCAAATATTGTCGATCATTTTTCGATTGTGGGAAAACCCAATGCCAATATCGATGAAATACAGGCAGAAGTGATGACTATTCTTGCCCAGCGGCATAGTGTGCACCCCGACGATAAAGGTGCATTTGGATATAACAACGTCGGCCAGCAGTTCAGAAAGATCAACGGCTTGTTTATAGGCATTCGGGGATTGATTTGGCTGGTGGGGATAGGGACTTTACTGGCCGGGGTTATTGGTGTCAGCAATATTATGCTGATCATTATAAATGAGCGTACAAAGGAATTTGGAATTAAGCGTGCCATGGGGGCCACACCTTTTAAGATCATTTCAACTGTAATCTCCGAATCGGTTTTTCTAACTTCATTGGCCGGACTTACTGGAATGGCATTTGGTATCTATATCGTAGAACTCGTAAATAAAGCTATCGGCTCTTCCAATTCAAACGAAGTTATGTTTATGAATCCTGAGGTTGATTTTAGGGTAGCTATTTCAGCCCTTGTAATACTAATAGTATTTGGCATCTTTGCCGGAATAATACCTGCAAAGCGGGCCGTTTCTATAAAACCCATTGAGGCTATACGTCAAGACAATTAAGTATAAAAGAATTATATCAAAATAATAGACAGATGAAAAAAATAATTTATACAGTGTTGGGAATCGTTTTAGCGGTTGCCATTATTGGAAGTTTGGTGATGTTATATAATAAATCGAAGAAGAAAGATACGATATATGATACACAGGCACCCTTTATTTCCAGTCTTGTGAAAAAGACAGTTGCTACAGGTAAGGTTATTCCTCGTCGTGAAATAACCATTAAACCCCAGGTTTCAGGGATTATTGAGGAAATATATGTTGAACCCGGTGAAATTCTTAAAAAGGGCGATTTAATTGCCAAGGTTAAAATTATACCTGATATGCTGGCTCTTAACAGTGCTGAATCAAGAGTAAAAAAAGCCCAACTACAGCTCGAAGATGCAAAGTTGGTATATGAAAGACAAAAGTCTGTTTATCAACAGGGAGTGATTCCGGAAGCAGAATTTCAGAAATACCGGATAGAATATAATACAGCACTGGAAGAACTCGAAGCCGCAGAGAATAATCTTCAGCTTGTGAAAGAAGGTATTACTAAGAAATCGGGAGAAATATCCAATACCCTGATTCGTTCAACTATTGTTGGTATGGTACTTGATGTTCCGGTTGAAGTAGGTTCATCGGTGATACAGGCCAACACATTTAACGAAGGCACAACTATTGCTTCAATTGCTGATATGGGTGAAATGATATTCGAAGGAAAAATTGACGAAACAGAAGTCGGTAAAATTAAAGAAGGTATGAGGCTCGAACTTACTGTTGGAGCTATAGAAAACGAAAAATTTGATGCTGAACTTGAGTATATTGCTCCAAAGGGAATTGAAGAAAACGGTACTGTTCAATTTGAAATCAAAGCCAAGGTAGGGCTGAGTGAAAATACTTTCATTCGTGCCGGATACAGTGCCAATGCCGACATTGTACTCGACAAGCGTGATAGTGTATTAGTAATTCCTGAAGGACTCGTTTCATTTGAAAAAGATAGTGACTCAGCCTATGTCGAAGTGGAAACCGCTTCCCAGGTGTTTGAAAAACGTTACATCCAAACAGGGCTCTCAGATGGAATAAACATTGAAGTTGTTTCCGGACTTTCATCTGAAGATAAAGTTAAGGGAGCTGAAGTGGATCAAAGTAAACAGGACCAGCAAAAGGACGGCTAACAAATAAATATCAAGAACTATATACCTGTAGTTCTTTTTATCAATAGGTTCTAGGATAAAAATCCCGCATAGGTTGCGGGATTTTTATTTAAATTCTTCTTCTGGGAAAGGGATAACAACAAGCAGGGATTATTATTCTTACTGGAACAATTACTTTTCTGCATTCATTTCGGCTATTTTCATTATTACCTGAACGACCTTTTCCATCGAACGAATGGGGATGTATTCAAAACGACTGTGGAAATTGTGTCCACCAGAGAAAATATTAGGACAGGGTAAACCCATATAGGAAAGTCGTGCACCATCTGTGCCCCCACGAATAGGTTTCACTTTAGGTGTTACTCCTGCAGCATTCATAGCTTTCATGGCAAGTTCTATAATGTGGAATTCGGGTTCGATCTTTTCGCGCATGTTGTAATATTGATCGATCAGCGTGAGCTTAATAGTTCCGGATCCGTATTTCAAATTCAGATGATCGACAATTTTGATCATCAGATCTTTCTTTTTTGCAAATTCTGTTTTGGAATGGTCACGAATAATATAATGCATTTTGGTCTGATCGACATTCCCGGTAAATTCAGTTATATGGTAAAAACCTTCATGTCCTTCAGTATATTCAGGTTTTTCGTTTTGAGGTAACATACTTTCGAGTTCCATAGCAATATGCATTGAATTTTTCATTCGGTTTTTTGCGGTTCCCGGATGTACATTCCGCCCCTGTATATTAATTCGGGCGCTCGCTCCGTTGAAGTTCTCGTATTCCAGTTCGCCAATAGGTCCGCCATCGATAGTATAGGCAAACCGGGCTCCGAATTTATTAACATCGAATTTATTGGCTCCCCGACCAATTTCTTCATCAGGAGTAAATGCAATCCGGATAGTTCCGTGCTTGATCTTTGGATTTTTAATGAGTTCTTCCATTGCAGTGATAATTTCAGCTACTCCTGCTTTATTGTCAGCGCCGAGAAGGGTGGTACCATCGGTTGTAATCAGAGGTTGTCCTATATAGTTGTTCAGTGCCGGAAAATCATTGGGTGAAAGTATGATGTTTTTCTTAGCATGTAATGTCAGGTTCTTTCCAAAATAATTTTCAAAGATCAAAGGATTTACATTCTCTCCTGAAAAATCCGGGCTTGTATCGAGGTGGGCAATAAAACCAATTGTAGGGAT
Source organism: uncultured Bacteroidales bacterium (assembly GCA_964592225.1). Classification (GTDB taxonomy): domain Bacteria; phylum Bacteroidota; class Bacteroidia; order Bacteroidales; family UBA10428; genus UBA10428. The sequence continues at coordinate 18,357 of CAZQCO010000022.1, read as the reverse complement.
GTCATTATCCAGGTTGGAAGGCAATGTAGCCATAATATATCCGTTTTCGTCGATTTCGGCATCTTTCAGACCGATAGATTTCAACTCCTCTACGATCAATTTTGCTAATTCCAGTTGTCCCGGAGTACTGGGACAGGTTTCCGATTTCTCGTTCGATTGCGTATTTATTTTTACATATTGTAGAAAACGTTCGACAAGCTTTTCCATATCTATTTGTTTTTGAAAAACTATAATTTGATTGCTTAAATTAGTAAAATATTCAATACCTGAAGTGTAAAGATGATTGGTATTTTAAGTCTTTCGAGGGATGTTTACTTTAATCTGGCTGTTGAAGAGTATCTGTTAAAACAAAAAACTGACGATATTTTCATGCTCTGGCAATCGGAAACTTCAGTAGTTGTAGGCAAGCATCAGAATACTTTCGCCGAAGTCAATCATGCCTATATCCGCGAACATCAGATACCTGTGGCACGTCGTCTCTCAGGAGGTGGTACAGTTTTTCATGGGCCGGGGAATCTAAATTTTACTTTTATAATGAATGGAGAGCCCGGTAAAATGGTAAACTTTCGGAAATTTGTCACACCTGTAATTGAATATTTGAAAACACTGGGACTTTCAGCTGAAATCGGAACACAAAATGAGATACTAATCGGAGGCGTTAAAATATCGGGGAATGCCGAGCATATTTTTAAAAAAAGAGTGCTTCATCATGGAACGTTGCTTTTCAATGCCAATCTTAAGATACTTGAGGAAGCTATAAAAGTGGTTCCGGAAAGGTATATCGGTAAAGCTGTGCAGTCGAATCGCTCAACCGTGGGCAACATTTCATCCTATCTTAATTCTCCCCTGATCCTGAAAGATTTGACCATGGGTCTTTTTCAATTTCTCCGGGACTATTATAAAGTGAAAAACACCTATAACTTTAGCAGACAGGAATTAGATGCGATTGAGCATTTGCGAAATAATAAATACATTACAACAGCGTGGATCTATCATTATTCACCTCCTTTTGAAGTCAAAAGAGAGATTCGTATAAACGGACAACTAATTACGATAAGTCTTAAGGTAGATAAGGGTATAATTACCGATGCAACATTAAATAGTATTCCGATGAGCGATTGGAAAGACCTACTTGTAAAATTGATTCATAATCCATATGAGTATAACCAAATTGAGTTAGTACTCAAAGCATCAGGATTATTCTCCGACGATCAGGTTATGGCTATTTTAAAAGCTTTGTTCTAGAGACAGGTTTGTATATCAAGTATTAATAAAAAGGAAGTTACAAAAGCAGCTTCCTTGAAATAAGTACTAAGTATATATATCATGTTAGTACATCACACTACCTTCAATCGGAGAATCGGAATCAACCACTTCGATTTCATCTTCGGCCAGGGGCTCCAAACCATACACAACTCCCTCAATATAGTACCCGGGATATTCTCCATAGCCTCCGGTGGCTTGTTTTTTAGTAACCAGAACTACAGTGCCCTTCAGGGCAGATGCTTTTTTCTGTAAACGGATAATGGCATTCTTTTTAGCAGCTTTGGGGCTACGTGAACTAGCGGGTGATTTTGCACTGATTTTTCCCCGACGATACAGTTCTGCGACGTCTTTTTTATCTTCAGTGAGCCACACAGCTTCCCAGGAGTAATCATCGACCAGTTCGAAAACCGGTTTGTTAAATTCATCAACACGTCCGTTTTTATAAATGATTTTCTGAATTTCCTTACGTTCCATAGTAAAAGTTTCGGAATTACCGGGAACAATAAAGCTGACATATAAAGGAGTCACCTTTGTAACATCCACGGCCAAAACTTTACCTTCGATCTTTATAATTGTATCCAGCACTTGTTGTCCTTTTCCTTCGAAAGAAAAAACTATAGCAGTTATAATTAGTAAGGCTTTCAGGTAGTTTATCCTAATCATTTTTATTTGTTTTGATTCTTATAGAGATTTACAACTATTGTACCAAATTATTAACTATGAATTTGTTATTCGAAATCGTATACGGAAAGTTTTCAACTTGGTTCGTCCTTATAAGTCAAAGATATTCACAATTCGATAAACGTCAATATTACTTTGATAAATATAATTTATTAATCAAAGTACAGCTAAAAACATTTCCAAACAGAATATTTTTTATTCTTAAGTAAGAAGGAGGTATTATAACATTTCAAGGATCATAAGAATAATCTTTGTAGGCAGAGAAATGAGAAAGAGTTATAATTTTACAGCTATCTGTTGAGATTTTAATATGATGAGTTAAGGATCTACTATGAAAAGAAAAGAAATAATAATTCACCAGTCTGCTACACTTTCTTCACGAATGATATTTCGCCGGACAGGATCTATTGAAGACCTTAAGGTAAGTGCAGAACAAGATAGCCCTGGAATTTTAATACTAAGAAAAACTATCATCCCGATCATATAACTTTTTTAGAAATTGATGCAATTAAAATGTAAGCAATGGAATTACCTGAGAAATACTATCAAAGAAGGCTTTCTATTTTAGAAAAGAAATCGAATGGATTGAAGAAAATTGTTAGGCGGCTTATTATTTTCAGGCTGCTCACATTCCTGTCTATTTTCCCCTGTATTTTTTATGTAATTCCGAATATTCTTTGGCTGGGGATTGCCCTCTCCATTCTTACCATTTCTTTGTTTCTGATTTCAATCAAGGCACATATAAAGCATAGCAATAAGCTTCAACACATACAGGCACTTGTTAAAATAAATATTGAGGAACTGAAGGCATTGAAACATGACTGTGCTCAATTTTATCCGGGTGATGAGTTTGTTAATATTTTGCATCCCTATAGCTATGATATGGATCTTTTCGGTGATGGATCTCTTTTTCAGTTTATCAACCGGACGGTTACCTATAGTGGAAGAAACCTGCTTGCACAATTATTTTCGAATGAAACCTTGCTTGCAGATAGCATTCTTGAGCGGCAAGCAGCTGTTAAAGAACTCACACAGATGCCTGAGTTAATGCAGGATTTCAGGGCTGCAGGCAGCATAAATGCTGATAACGAAATCGATCTGAACATATTGGATCAATGGATCAATGAGCCAGATTATTATCTTTCAAGGAAAGGTATCTTATTACTCGTCAGAATATTGCCTTTTGTAACTCTGGCATCACTTTCTCTGGCTGTATTCATTCCTTTTTTCAGAGGATTATCTATCATGTTATTTTTCCTGCAACTTTTTATTGTGGGCATGCGACTTTCCCATACTTCGCACGAACATCACAAACTTAGTAAACGCCTCGAAGCACTTAAAAAGTACCAGTTATTATTAGGTACGATGGAGCAGGCTGAATATACCGGCGATTTACTTACATCAATAAACGATACACTTAACAAAGGAAGTATTTCAGCAGCTTCTTCTATTAAATCTCTGGTTAAAATTCTGTCGGCGTTCGATAACCGGCTCAATATTCTGGCCGCTATTTTTCTTGAAGGTTTTCTGCTCTGGGATTTACAATGCATGATCCGCCTTGAGCGATGGAAAGCCGGGCCGGGAAAATATTTCAGGAACTGGATTAATGTATTGGCCCGTTTCGATGCCCTTGTCAGCATGGCCACTTTTGCTTTCAACTTTTCTGAACTGACTTATCCAACGATTTCTGAGAAAGCAATCCTGAACGCAAAATATATGGGACATATACTTATACCTGATGACGAGAGAATATGTAATGATTTTAGTATAGCAAAAGAAGGAGATTTCATTCTTATTACAGGAGCGAATATGGCAGGGAAAAGCACTTTTCTTCGTACGGTGGCTACTAATATGATACTGGCTATGACAGGGGCTCCTGTCTGTGCCAAAAGTTTCAGCTTTCGTCCTGTTTCACTATTTAGCAGCATGCGCACCAGCGATTCACTAAACAAACACGAATCCTATTTCTATGCTGAATTACGACGTTTGAAAGAAATGCTCGATCGTTTACAAGAAGGAGAAAAGTTATTTATTATACTCGATGAAATATTGAAAGGGACCAACTCGTCCGACAAACAAAAAGGTTCACAAGCAGCACTGCGCAGGATGCTGGAGCTGAAAGGTACCGGGATACTGGCGACACATGATCTTAATCTGGCAAGTATCGAGAATGAATATCCTGACAGGGTAAAGAATATGTGTTTTGAGATTGAGATTGATCAGGCAGATATTTCTTTCGATTATATTCTTCGCGAGGGGGTAACAACTAAAATGAATGCCTTGCTGCTTATGCAGCAAATGGGAATAATCAGTGGGAAGAAATATCATTCCTGATATCGGAACGTTTTCTGGTAAATCGGCCATAAATTATTACAATTGCTGTGGCTATGAGCATCATTCCCGAAATTGTATGCCACTGAGGTTTTTCTCCTGAAATAATTATCCAGCTAAGAATTGCTCCCAGAACGGGGATGATAAATTTCCAGACATTGATTTCCGATACTTTTACTTCGGGGCGATTTAATACAACAAACCATGAAGAAAATGCCACGGCAGACATCAGGCTTAAGTATCCCAATGAGATATAGTAAGGGAGGGGTTTGGCTCCAAAACTGAATCCTTCGAAGAAAAAGGAAACGATAAGGATCATGAATCCTCCGGAAAATAGTTGCAGTGCGTTAAGGAAAATAGGAGAGATTCCGGTTTTACTTTGCGAAACCAGGATATTTCCAAAACTCCCTGCAAAGTTTCCTATAACCAACATCACGATACCTAAAAGTAAAGTTAGACGGTTATCAATATTGTTGTCTTTTGCCAGGGCTAATAATACTATGCCTGAAAAACCTATCAGAAGAGCGACAATCTTTTTTAATGTCAGGGGATCGCGGCCGGTGATAAAATGAGCGAGAAAGGCCACAAATAGTGGACCTCCGCCCACAACAATAGCGCCTATGGCTGCAGGTGTGCGAGCCATTCCCTGGTAGAAGAATGTATATAGAATAGCAGTTTGAAACAGGCTTATCAGAAAAACCTTCGTGGCATTCTTTCTGACAAGTACCAGGTTATTCTTGATATTCCTGCAAAAGGGCAGGATTATCAGTCCTGAAATCATAAAGCGTAACCCTGCAAACTGCAAAGGTGTGGTATAGCGCAGACCAATTTTAATAGCAGCGAATGCTGTCGACCAGAGCAGACAGGCCACAATAGCAAGAAAAATACTACTCTGATAAAATGATCGCGATTGCATAAACCTGAAAATATGAAGCGGTAAATGTAGCGATATTAAAGTGAAGATTAAAAACAGAACACAGGGTATCTCTCTTACATCAGCGATTGCATTCAGGTCGTAAATATACATTAGCAAATTATTAGCATAACTGCTGCAACCTGTTTTTCATACAACTGTCATTATCGACAAACCAAAACATTAAACTTTCCAGGAAATCAAAACCATGAAACCATGAAATTATTTTGTACTGTTAGTATTGTTACTTTTTTATTGTGCCAAAGTTTGGGAGCACAGTCGTTAACACAGATTATACGCGGAAGGGTTGTCGATCTTGATTCTAAAACACCATTGATTGGAGTTACTCTTTTTATTGAGGGGTCACGGCCAATTATAGGCACCATTACCGATGAGTTTGGCTACTTCACTTTTCAGGAGATACCTATTGGAAGATACAATATTGGTATTTCATATGTTGGATACGAAAACAAGATAATTCCCAATATACTTACTGGTGCCGGCAAGGAAGTGGTTCTTACCGTTGAACTCGAAGAGTCGGTTGAAGAACTTGAGGAAGTAGTAGTAACGGCCCGCAAAAACAAGGGCGAACCCATAAACGATATGGCCACGGTGAGTGCGCGATCGATATCTGTTGAGGAAACACAGCGTTTTGCCGGTAGTTTTAACGATCCATCACGCCAGGTATCATCGTATGGCGGAGTAATGGGCGATCCGGACGGCAATAACGATATTATAATACGAGGTAATTCACCGCGTGGAATCCACTGGAGGATTGAAGGTGTTGATGTGCCCAATCCGAACCACTTTGCCAATGAAGGAGCAACAGGTGGCCCTATCAGTATTTTGAATAATGCGACACTCGATAATTGTGATTTTTTTACAGGTGCATTTCCTGCTGATTATGGTGATTCCTATTCGGGAGTTTTCGATATTCACCTACGTAAAGGAAATAATAAAAAAAGGGAGTTTACGGCCCAGGTAGGAGTTATTGGTATGGACCTGACTGCTGAGGGACCTTTTATAAGCGATGCTTCGGCATCGTACCTGATCAATTACAGATACTCCTCGCTTGATGTACTGAATCGAATTGGTATCAAGGTAGTCGGCGATGCGGTGCCACGATTTCAGGATATAACTTTTAATGTTTTTGTACCGACAACACATTATGGATCTTTTCAGGTATTTGGTATAGGGGGTAAAAGCACTATCTCATTTGAAGAATCTGAGTGGAAAGAACATTATGATGCCGATCTGGGGATTTTAGGCATAAATCATATATATCCTTTTAGCGATAAAACCTACCTTAAAACTTCATTATCCGTTACCGGAACACGTAATGATTGGAAATACTATGAATCGGAAGCAGAACCCCCTTCATGGGGCCTTAGAGGCAGCGATGAATTTACTTATTCTACCTATGCACTAAGCCTGCAATTGACGCATAAATTTTCGGCAAAACATACTCTTAAAGGAGGCATAACCGGAAAAGTTTTGGGCTACAATCTGGGGATGGATATTTATGACTGGGATCATGAAGTACTTTATTCATCGCTTGAAGATAATGGCAGCTCGGAATTGTTTCAAAGCTTTATTAACTGGAAGTATCGTCCTGTAACCAGCCTGACATTCAATACAGGGGTGCATTTTAAGTACCTGAATTTAAATGGAGACTATGCCGTGGAACCCCGCCTGGGTATGCGGTGGCAAATGACATCACGACAGGCAGTTACAGCAGGTTTCGGTATGCATAGCAAAACCGATAATATATCGCTGTACCTGATACGGGAGCGAATGGAAGATGGGAGCATTGTTCAGCAGAACAGAAATCTTGATTTTCTCAGGGCTTATCATTATGTTATCGGCTATGAGAATAGGATTTCCCGCGATCTGAACCTGAAAATAGAAGCATATTACCAGGATTTGTATGATGTGCCGGTATCGGATGAAGAAGGCAGTTATTTTTCCATACTAAATGCTTCTGACGGATATATAATAACCAAGCTAGTAAACAAGGGTACAGGTAAAAATTACGGATTAGAATTATCATTGGATAAGTATTTTTCAAAGAGTTACTATTTTTTAATTACTACTTCGCTATTTGAATCGAAATTTACTGCATTCGATAATATTGAAAGAAATTCACGGTTTAACAATAACTATATTTTCAATGTGGTTGGAGGGAAAGAATTTCCTTTGGGTAGAAAGAAGAATTCATCAATAAATGTGAATATCAGAGGTTCTTATGCTGGTGGGCAATGGTATACGCCAATCAATGTGGAAGCATCGAGAGAACATGATTACACTATACGTTATTACGACCGTGCATTTGCGGAACGCCGTCCCGATTACATGCGATTCGATCTGAAAGTAAGCTTTCGCAGGAATAAGAAAAATACTACACGGACCTGGGAAATCGATATCCAGAATGTGACGAACACACTTAATATGACCGGTGATTATTGGGATTCAGAAATTGATGAGGTGGTATCCTACGATCAACTGGGCATCTTGCCAGTACTAAATTATAGAATAGAGTTTTAAAATTCAATAACAAAAAATATTGCGCGTGTTTTTATACCGGACATAAAACATATCCTTTCTGACGGGTTAAGATTTTTACCGGTCTTTTAACTTTAAAGTGAATTTGGTTTATGGCTACCGCAAGGTGCTGTCAGCTGCAAGGATTTCTTCTGTGCAGCTGGCAGTTTTTATTACAGATGGGGAAGGGTAATTAAAATAGCTTGATCCGTCCCAGCAGTGAGTACATATCTTTTGTTTTGGCAGATCAATAGCTGATACCAGATCATTAAGTTTTTGATATTTTAAACTAGTCAGATCAAGATTCTTCCTGATTTGTTCCACCATACATGCATATTTACCGTTCGAAGTATCAGAGTACTCATTCATATCTACATTTTCTTTTCCTTCAAGCTGCTTCACTGCCTTGTGTGTAGCCAGATCGAGGTGCGATCGGGACCGGCTAAAGTTCAAAAATTCACAAGGATAAGTAAGAGGAGGGCAGGCAATACGCATGTGCACCTCTTTCATTCCCAGAGCATAAAGGTCGCGAACATTATCTTTCAATTGAGTTCCTCGAACTATTGAATCGTCTAAAAAAATACCACGTTGATCTTTGATAACGGATTGATTAGGCAGTAATTTCATTTTAGCAACCAGATCGCGAGTTTCCTGGCTTTGTGGCATAAAACTGCGCGGCCATGTAGGGGTGTACTTCGAGTAGGGTCGCTTTAAAGGAATACGTTTTTCATTGCTGTAGCCTATTGCATGCCCAACCCCGGAATCGGGGATACCTGCAACAAAATCGGCTTTAATGTTGTCATTGTTTGCAAGCGAAGCACCGCACCTATAGCGAACTTCATCCACATTGATTCCCTCGTAAAAAGACGGCGGATACCCATAATATACCCATAAAAAGGCACATATCTGCATGTGTTCATTTGGCTTGCGTAATTGCTCATAACCTTCAGCATTTATTTTTACAATTTCTCCCGGGCCCAAATAATATTCTGTTTCGTAGCCGAGGTTTGGGAAGGCACAGGTCTCAAATGTTACAGCATAACCGGTATTCTTTTTGCCAAGGATAACGGGAGTACGTCCCAGTTTGTCACGAGCAGCTATAATACAATTTTCGGTAAGTATCAGCAGGGAACAAGAGCCATTTACTTTTTCATAAACGTTTTCAATACCCGAAACAAAATCATTACATTCGGCCACAAGCATAGCCATAAGCTCAGTTGAATTCACAGTACCCTGGCTAGTTTCAGAGAATGTACGGTGCTGTTGCATATAACGCACTTCCAAATCATCAATATTAGCTATTTTACCCACTGTGGCAATAGCGAAACGTCCGAGATGGGAAGTAACCAGCATGGGTTGCGCTTCAGTATCACTTATCACACCTATTCCACAATTACCAAAAAATCCTTTAAAATCATTTTCAAATTTATTTCTGAAATAACCATCTTCCAAGCTATGTATCGCTCGCTGAAATCCTAATTCTTCTGAAAAGAAGGCCATGCCTGCGCGCTTTGTTCCCAGGTGCGAATGGTAATCAGTACCATAAAACACATCTTTAACACAGTCGCTCTTTAAAATACTACCAAAAAATCCACTCATAGTTATTTTTAGGATTATGTTTTGAGACAATTAAAATATAAGAAATTCTGAAAATGAATATTAGAAAGTTGATAAAATCAGATAATTGTTAATACTTTATCACAATACAACATTTTTGAACCGATGACCCTGATATTGAAAAATGAAAAACTTTGTTCTAACTGCTCTTAGCCAGAGTAGGTAAATAATTTACTCAACGATCGGGATCCATTTAAAGTCAATATTTACTGTTGAAATTTGTAATAAGCAAGGAATAATGTAATTTGCGAGAAGAGAATAAATAACTTCTATTTTAAGTAGCAAATACTTCATATAAATTAAATTAAAAGTTCTCTGAAAGGATAAAATATACATCCGGATTCAATAAATACAATATGATTACCAGAGAAATAGTAAGAGAAATTGCGATAAATTTTGGGATCGATTTGTTTGGTATTGCTTCTGTCGAAAAATTCGATCCCGATCCGCTGGCCACTTATGAAGCTTGTCCGCCCCGATGCAGAATCTGTCTCGATAATTGTCCGCAAAATGCATTAATCGGAGAGAGTGTGATACAGAAGAAATGCAGGCCCATTTCGAACTTTAAAACTGAGAAAGGTTACATCATCAAGAAATGTTTTGAATGCCGTAAAAAATGTCCTCATGCTCTGGGAATAAATTATTGCTGATGAAAAAGATAATATTCATTTTTTCAATACTGTTTCTGAACAAAGTATATGCTCAGGATTCTTTTTTTAACCAACTTGCCGATTCGGCTTTAGCATTAACTTTTCAAAAAGTAGTCTACGATCCATCTTATTTTATTATTGGCTATCCCAATGGCGATATCCCCGAAGGGAAAGGAGTTTGTACGGATGTAATCATACGGGTATACAGAAAATTCGGAATCGACCTGCAGAAAGAAGTACATGAGGATATGCTGGTTAATTTCGAAAAATATCCTGACAAATGGGGACTCTCAAAACCTGATAAAAATATTGATCACCGCCGTGTACCTAACTTAATGGTATTTTTCAGTCGTTTTGGTGAAGAGAAAGTGGTTAGTTATAATGCTAATGATTATCTGCCGGGAGATATTGTGGTGTGGAATCTGGGGGGTGGAATTACTCATATCGGGTTTGTGATTAATAAAAAATCTGCCGATAATCAGCGAAATCTCATTGTACATAATATCGGGAATGGACAGGAAGTTGCAGATTGCCTGTTTGAATTTCAGATAATAGGGCATTACAGCTATTTAAAATAACAGTCGATTGTTTGATGTTTGGAGTATCTCAATATTATGGATATATTGGATGTCGGATAAACTTTCATATTCAACTTCAGTTTAATTAAATAATGCAAAAAAGGAGAAAATTTGTAACTTATCTGAATTAAACTTTACAATTTAAGATTTAATAAATCTGACCAGATATGAAAAAAGCATTTGTTCATTTTGCGGAAGGCTTCGAAGAAATTGAAGCCATAACTATAGTCGATGTACTGCGCAGGGCGGATATACCGACAGTTATGGTATCGGTAACCGGTAAAAAAGAGGTTACAGGCGCTCATAACATTAAAGTAGTAACTGATATTCTATTTGAAAATGCTGATTATTCCGATACGGAAATTCTGATTTTACCAGGAGGCATGCCTGGATCAAAGAACCTCAATGCTCATAAGGGGTTGAAAGAGCAGCTTATGAAATTCAATAAATCACAGCTAAGGATAGCGGCAATTTGCGCAGCACCTCTGGTATTGGGAGGTTTGCATATTCTTGAAGGACATAAAGCAGTTTGCTATCCCGGCTTTGAGGATGAATTGCTGGGAGCAGATTTAAAGTATGATCCGGCGCTTATATCGGGAAATATCATTACAGGCAGGGGTCCCGGTACTGCTCTTGATTTTTCACTCACCATTGTAGCTGACCTAAAAGGAAGCGATCTGGCTGATCAATTGGCTCGTGCACTATTAGCTCAAACCTGGTAAAGAAATGAAAGTTGATAGTGTTTATTGTTAGGAGGAAAATAGGTTATAGACGCAACCTTTATTTTGTTATTTTTGTTAGTGAGGTTATAAAATAGTAATCATTAAAATAGTATTAATAAAATGGCTTTAGAATTAACTGATACAAATTTTGAGGAAACTGTTCTTAAGGCAGATAAACCAGTAATCGTTGACTTTTGGGCAGAATGGTGTGGTCCTTGCCGAATGGTCGGTCCTATTGTAGCTGAGATTGGTAAAGAATATGAAGGCAAAGCACTTGTTGGAAAACTTGATGTTGATACCAATCCGGGAGTTTCGGAGAAATATGGCATTCGGAACATACCTACCATACTTTTTTTTAAGAATGGCGAAATTAAAGATAAACAAGTTGGAGCTTGCCCAAAAAGTACTTTAGTGAATAAATTGGAAGCATTGTTATAAATTTTTTTTGTTTGAAGGGCTGTCAAAAAGATTAACTTGTATATTTCGTTATCTTTTTGACGGCTTTTCATTTTTATTATATGATAAAATTTCTACGTAGAAATCAACAGACTTTTATTTTTATCACTTTTTTATATGGTTGTATTGCAGTATTAACATCTTATTTTACGCACTCAAACCATCAGCTTATATCCTCACCTTTTAAAATGCCATTTTTATCAGGCATTATTAGTACTACATCTTTAAATCAGAATACCTATTTATTGTTTACCTTGCTGGTTATTGTAGCCTTAATATTTATTGGTTTTTATTTTACTCGAATTGCTATAAAATTTTTAATTATTTCATCGCGTTCACAATTTCCTGCCATTTTTTTTCTCTGTATTTCCTCATTTGCTATTTTAAAAGCACCTTTTTCAGGAGCCATTATTGCATGTCTGTTTCTTTTATTGTGTGTAGAGCGTTTGTTTGAATCGGTCGATCAAAAAGGTCTTTCTTTCCGATTTCTTGATTCAGGCATTCTGCTGGGTCTGGCAAGTTTATTTTATTTTAACATTTTATTTTTATTTCCATTTTTTATTCTTGCACAGATTATTCTCAGACCGCTTGGCTGGCGAGAAATATTACATATTATTTTGGGCATGTGTTTACCTTTTATATATATATTTTCAACCTATTTTATTCAGGGGATTTCCATTTCTGATACTTGGGATCAAATTCTGGAGTGGGTATTATTAAAGAAAACTATAAACACTAATTGTTATTTCCTGGGAGCTATAGGCTTTTATGTACTTGTATTAATTATCAGTAGTGTAGTTGCATTACAAAGATTTACAGCAACTAAAGTTGTTATTAGAAAGTATTATCAACTATTTTTTTCTCTATTTATAAACCTGTTGCTGATATTTATTTTTATCCCATCGACAGGTATTGAAGTTTTGTTTTTATTTGCTGTACCAGCTTCGGTTCCTCTGTCGATTTACTTTACTCATTGCCGAAGCAATTTTGTAAACAAACTGTTACTATTCTTTTTATTGGCTATTCCAATTGCAGTAAACTTTTTCTATTGATCTATTTTCTACAAGTTTATTATTAAGGATCATCTCAATGAAAGTTGCTTGAGGATTATAAAAAAAGCTACCAAAATGATCAGGCAGCTTTAATAGGGTTGTAGATTTATTATGAGGTCAATTAAAGTTTCTTTACAAAGGATAGGATACCAACAGATTCCCCCGGTTTACCCTCTTTAAAAGAGATGAAGACGTGATATACACCTGTTTTTTGACATTTAAAATCGAAGAAAGGGAACTCTTTTCCTGTAGCACTAATGTAAGTACTGCCTTGTAATTCATTCATGTCGAACAGTTGTAATATTGCTTCACCATCGGAATCGGGAGCTGTGCAGATTGAAAATCTGTACTGTGTATTTTTGCTCAGCACCATTGAGAACTTTGCTGAAGGAGGATTGCCCCCGGGAACACCTGCATCTAGTTTTACAATAAAGTCTTTCAGATAAGTCACATTTCCAGCACTGGCAGCACATTGTGCAACCAATTCCACATTTTCCTGGGCAAAAACTTCTGCAGAAGTGAAAATAATTGAAAAGAAAATAAGCTTCAGGAATTGTTTCATATTAAATACTGATTAGCTTGTTACGGATTTGTTCAGTTTTTTCGATGATACTCTTTAGTTTTTCAGGTGAGATATTAACAATACTCACATCGTGTTGTACAATAATAAGCATTCCATCTTCCTCAATAGCTTCCGGTGCACCTTTTTTTATAGTTATGGTAACATCCTCGAATTCATCTTTTAATACGTTCAATTCACTAATCAGTTTCGCAAAATTTTTATCTCCTCTATAGTTCTCAAGAATTAACATCAAATCACCCATGATAATTTTTTGTTCACCAATTCTTTCAGCAAGTTGAGGATGAGGCTCAGATTTTGCCACCTGTGTTGCCAAATACAGGCCTTCAATCCATACTCCTGTTACCATCAGAGTGCTTAAATTACTACGATTATCAGAGCGGAGATATTTATCCATCTGATTAAAACTATGTACAGATATGTACATAAGTGAATCGAGGTTTTGATTGCTTTGAGCGAGCCTCTTAAGAGTTGTGAAGTCGAAAAATTGCCCGACTCTAACTCCATCGGCCAGCGTTTTAATAGCGGTAATATACTCGATAACTGAATTATTTTTGTTGTAAATATTAAGGTAACCCAAATCGGCAGCGTAAACACCTAGGTGAAAAGCTTGTTGAAAACTTGTAGCCAATTCATCAACATTATCTGTTGGAGCAAGATATTCTTTTGAAAAATTAACATCCAGGCTTTTCACTAATGCAGCCATTTCAACCGGCGACGAAATATTCTGGACTATGTCCTGCATAACTTCTTCGGAAATTTCCAGTACTCCTTCGTTTACAACGTCTTCAGGTACATAAAAATCGTCCGATTTATTTCTTTCACCTCCTGACTTACAACCGAAGATTAATAAACTGACAACAAAAAGCGTGATTAATTTTTTGATCATAGCTCTCAGAGTTTGTTGTTCTCTAATAAACAAATGTAACAATAAGTATAAATATATTAAAAATCTGATTGAGTTAAAATGGTTAATTTCTTTTAAAACTTTCACCCAGATTCAATAATTTTTTGAACATCTCGAAATATAGTAAAACATAAAATATAGCTGTAAGTATCCAGATAACCGTGATATTGAACCAAAAGGTATCGAAATATTTATTAAGAAAATGTTTGACAGGTGCAAAAAAATGTGTCCTGAAACTTAATATATTCGCAGGAATGGGATATTGATAAATAGGATCGATATGCTGAATCAATTGATTTCGGTATTCAAGTATTTTATTTTTCTCGTATACTTTCTTCAGGATGTCGGCAATTCCTTCATTATAGTAACGGTTATAATACTCCTGGTACATATCGGGCTTGTTTTCCTTATAATAAGTGATCATATTCTGACGTTTACGATCCGCTAACTGAAACAGATTACTGTAAAAAGTTTCCAGATTTTTCAGATAATTATAAATCTTTCTGGATTTGCCTGTGCTGAAATTTCCAGAGCTAAGGTCATCAATATCGTCGAAGTATGCTGGAGCTATAAATTGTTTCGATTTTTCATCGCTCCGGCTTAAGAAGTTGATTTCAATAAGTTTTATTAATTTATTTTCTTTATGTATTTCGTTAATAAGCAACTTCAAATCGTTTTTTGTAATATCTACCTGGTTAGCATTTCTCAATTCTTTGTCGATTCTGGATAAATGCTCCCTCATTTCAGGGAGGTAGTATACCTTCTTAAAATCGGCAATACTCGACATCATCTCAAGATCATAAAATATCTCGGTATATTTATTGTCCTTGAACTGATGTACCATAAGGGCTTCGTATCCCCATTTCGTAACCATAAATTCAGCAATGAAAGGCACCTTATCAATACGGCCAATTCGCTGGTTCAGCTTATCAAAATTGAACATGGCTCCACTAAGAATCATCATAGGAATCATTATAAGCGGAATGAGAATATAAATAGTAACTGCCGAATTAAAGGTTGCTGAAATATTAAGTCCAAGCATATTAGCGAAAGCTGCTGTAGAGAAAAGTGTGAGCCAATAAACAAATCCCATTCCTTTAATTCCTAATATAGTGTTTGCAATGATTACAAAAAGGAATGTTTGTACAGCACTGATAAAAAAGAGAATAAATATTTTCGATATTAAATAGCTTGATTTACTAAGGTTCAGAAACTTTTCACGTTTTAAAATTTTACGATCCTTAACAATTTCTTCGGCACTTACCATCAAGCCCAGAAATAATGCAACAATGAGTGCCATAAAGATGAAAATATGCATATTTTCATTAACACGGAATATATATATTTTTGAATTAGGATCCTCGATATAGCGTATCAGGTACGAAAGGATAAATCCTAATACAGGTGCTTCGAGAAGGTTAAGAGCTACATACTGTCTGTTACTAATTTTTGAAAGAAAATCGCGAATGCCATAGATTTTTAATTGTGAAAACCAGTTCGGAATATTCAGGGATTTCGGAGGTTCTTCCGTAATAGCTTCAACTTCATCAGGTGAAAAATTTTGTTGATAATTATCTTCCCATTGTTCGGGTGACACTTTTCGTATATCGGTATAATTACCAAATTCATCCACAACATGGGCTTCGATAATGTTAAAGATCAGTTCGGGATTAACATTACCGCATGTGGGGCATTCACCAACTTCACTGTTAATTTGTGCATCCATACGTTTGAAAAACATTACACCTTCAACAGGATTACCATAGAAAATCTGGTAGCCTCCAGTATCAAGAATAATCATTTTATCAAACATTTTATAGATATCGGATGAGGGTTGATGAATGACAACAAAGATGAGCTTACCTTTAAGAGCGAGTTCACGCAACAGGTCCATCACATTCTCAGAGTCGCGCGAAGACAATCCTGATGTAGGTTCATCGACGAAAAGTATGGAAGGTTCACGGATCAGTTCAAGGGCTATGTTCAGACGTTTACGCTGACCCCCGCTGATTGTCTTTTTCAAAGGAGATCCGACTTTCAGGTCCTTACGGTCGAAAAGTCCCAAATTTGAAAGAGTTTTGTGTACCAGTAATGTTATTTCCTCATCGGATTTATTTTTGAAGCATAACTTGGCATTGTAATACAGGTTCTCGAAAACTGTGAGTTCTTCAATAAGGAGATCGTCCTGGGGGATTAATCCTATTACTCCTTCAAGCTTCTCTTTTTCTGTATGAAGATTGATATTGTTAATTAAAACTTTACCTTCAGTCGGACTATCGATTCCGGACAAAACATTGATTAATGTAGTTTTTCCGGCACCGCTGGCACCCATAATTCCAATCAGGCGACCATGACTTTCGGAAAAGGTTATTTTTCGTATACCCAGGTTTCCGTTCGGGAAACGGAAACTAAGGTCTCTTACGGTGTAAGATATTTTACTTGAAGTAATATCGGCAAGAAAATGTGCAGCAACATCGCTATAATAAACAGGTGCTCCTTTTGTCAGTTTAACGGTACTCCCGTTGGCGAAAAGATAAATCCGGGCCGAATTAATAGGTAAACCGTTTAAAAAAAGATCTTCATTACCGGTATATTTCAAAAAGTACAGGTCAACACTCTGTACACGAAGTATAAAGATATTTTTATTGAGGTGTTTTGTCTGAATTTTTTTTGCATTCTTGAACCGTTCATGCTGATCGTTTATAATAAGAAT
This sequence comes from uncultured Bacteroidales bacterium, assembly GCA_964592225.1. Lineage (GTDB taxonomy): Bacteria > Bacteroidota > Bacteroidia > Bacteroidales > UBA10428 > UBA10428. Next base: position 1,350 of record CAZQCO010000022.1, on the reverse strand, counting down.
GTTGTTATTATCAAGTTCTTGCGATTCGTTCTTTACAACAAATGATTCAATACTATTAAATTCTTCCTGGGAGATGTTGAAAACTTCCGCAACTGTGTTGAGAATAGCCATGCGCTGATCGGTAAATTTTCTGTCGACATTGATGATTTCAAATAAACGAGTCAGTGCAACGACTTTTTGTTTTTGAGTGAGGGTTTTGTTTATTTTTTTACATAATCCTAGTATTCTAACAGAATCTCTAACTGAGGTAAGCCGGTTCTTCTCTTGTTCCTCATCATCGCTAAGACCGGCGTGTTGAGCAAAAAGAGTAAAATATTCTGATACTTTTTCAGCAGTGAGTTGTTGCTCTAAAAATGTCTTAACATATTCTACCTGGGTTGGCTCAACGCCCTCATCCTGTTTTGCCACAATGGCAAACAACTGCATTAAAGCCTTCAGTATTTCCTCACTCATGGATCAAAAGTTAATAAACAGGATACAGACCTGAATATGCTATGCTGAATAGCTAACTTGTTCAAACGGAACATCAACAATATCTGCATATTCCTCGCCTGCTTCTTCCATATCTTCATCATCTTCGGGGAAATGCCAACGGATGAGTACATCGTTTCCGGCTTCATGAATTTCTTCAAGCTTCATCAGAATGTCGAGCAAAAGTTTTGATGATGCCGTATTGAAGTATATCAGTTTAAAGTTAAAAATCGTTTTTGGATTCGGATTTTGTGCATACTCATCGAGCCATGTTAGCACAGGTTCATAGAATGAAGCTACGTCTTCTGGCAGTGAGCGTCCTGAAATTTCCATGAGATCAGTATCTTTGTCAAGTATTACTTTTGGAGTATCTTCAGTTCCTTGAATTTTGATAGTTTCCATAGCTATGCAATTAGTTTAAATGTCTTCTCTTGAAATAGTCGAAGTTAATAAAAAGAATGATGTATCGTTTGAAATCGGAAGAAAGTGATATTCAAGCTCTTTACCTGTTTTCCGCCTGATATCAATGAAACCAAGCCCGGCACCTCCTTTATCTGACAAACGTCCTTCTTTCATCTGTCTTTTGTAAAGGCCCTTCAATTCTTCCTTGTCCATAGTGTTTATCATTTCGAGCATGTTGGTGAGCTCTTCAATCCTATCGTTATCGACAGCGTTTCCAGTGGTTACACTGTATTCATTATCGCCTTTACTTACAAGAAAGATTCCTCTGCCCGAGAACAGAAAATCACTTGAGGTAAAGTCATCTGCGTGCTTACTTATGTTTTGTAAACACTCAACCATGACATGAAAAACCTTTCGTTGTACATTTCCAGGTTCATCATCTTTTGCCATGTTCGATTCAGTAAGCGATGTAAAAGC
>CAZQCO010000021.1:44298-48051 GCA_964592225.1 uncultured Bacteroidales bacterium | reverse complement strand
CCTGTAAATAGGCGCTGCTTTTTGAAAGTCATCTCTGCGATAATATATATCAGATAAAAATTCATTCAGTGGAGGTAACTTAGGCTGAATAGTCTGAGCTTTGGTTAACCATTGTTCTGATTCATCCAACCGGTTTTCAAGCAAAGTAATGTAGCCCATATAAATAAGAGACTTCAGATTTTCCGGCTCCTTAACTAAAACACCAGTATATTCTTTTTCGGCTTCAGTAAACTTGCCAGCCTTAAAAAGATTGCCGGCTGTTTTAATGCTTTGAGCATTAATACCTAAACTCAAAATTGAGAATATTGACATTGCAACAATTTTTAAATAATTTTTCATTTTACTTTTAGTTTAAAATTAGAATTACAAAAATGTTGCATTATTGGCGAAGGGGAAAATATAACAGGTAGTAATTAAGTAGTAAAAAAGTAGTATTTTACTATATATTATTAGTGATCAATTCTTTATATTTTCTTGTTTCAATCCTCGACTTTATATTTAGTTTCTTGAAAATATTTGAAATATGTTTTTTTACAGTATGAACTGAAATAAAAAGCTTATCTGCAATTTCCTGATTTGTTTTGCCTTCAGAAACCATTTTAAGAATATTTAATTCAGTGTTACTTAAACTATCTAAAGAAGTTTTATTATTCTCACTTTGGTTTTCATTTGGATTCTTCTCAATTTTATATTCAAGCTTAAACTTTCCAAAATACAAAATCAGTCCGATTATCGATAAGGATATTAATATAATAGCAAGTGTAATCATATTTTTCTTTCAAATTAGACTGTAATTTTAATAAAGTTTTATGTGAGAAAGCTGTTAATAGTTTTATTTCTTTAAATTGGCCATAACTCATTTATAGAAACGGTTCACTTCTACCTATACAACCAAAACTAAGCGTATAGGTACGGTTTTTTCATAATTGAGTTTTTTTCTATTTTTTCTAATCAAATGTAATTTTTGACTTCAAAATATCCAAATCATCTATTGGGTTTCTTATCTTGCAATCAGTTGATTTTTTTTAACAGGAACCCCTCTTTCGAGTTTAGTTGTCAGTCTAAGAAAGCATGATTCATGAATTTGATTGCTCTTTTCGTGTAAAAGTCTATGCCCGAACTCCGAACAAGGAACATCGATTTTAGATCTTGAAAGTTCAGGATCTTCAAAAATCTTCATTCGTTAATCGGTGTTCATTATTCAAACAGGCTATTTCTGATTTACAGAATATAAAACTTAAAGAAATTAAACATACAGGCATAGAAAGCATGATTCATGAATTTGATTGCTCTTTTCGTGTAAAAGTCTATGCCCGAACTCCGAACAAGGAACATCGATTTTAGATCTTGAAAGTTCAGGATCTTCAAAAATCTTCATTCGTTAATCGGTGTTCATTATTCAAACAGGCTATTTCTGATTCGCTTTAAAAAAAGGCTTTCCTAAAAGCCTCTGTGTCACTCTGAGTAGCCTCAGTGTTTCTCTGTGCTTTTTTTTAAATAATTGAATCCTGTAATTCTCCATCCGGAAACATGACCTTTCGTGTATCATTTTTTCCATTGACAGTAACAACCGTATTTCAAAATAAATACGATATTTGTGCTTAGTCATCAATCCTTTATCAAAACCAGTTATGCCCGGAAACAACAGCCAACACGAAACCACCATTTCCATTCAAAACCTTACCCGGAAATTCGGAACCTTCACGGCTGTCGATGATGTTTCTTTCGAGGTTCGCAAGGGGGAGATCTTCGGTCTGCTGGGACCCAACGGGGCCGGTAAAACCACCACCATCAATATGATTTGCGGCTTGTTAATCCCTACTGCCGGAAGCATCGAATTCACCCGGCAGCGTTCGCTGAACGAGATCAAATCGCTTACCGGCTATTGTCCGCAGGATAATATTTTCTTCCCCAAGCTTACCTGCCTGGAGCAACTGGTGTTTATGGGTGAGATGTACGGATTGCAGCACAAAGAGGCTTTATCTCGTTCACAGCAATTACTGGAACATATAGGGTTGAAGGAGAAACAAAAAGCGCTTGCCGGAAAGCTTTCGGGAGGAATGAAGCGTCGCCTGAGCATTTGCCTGGCGCTGGTTCACAACCCCGAGATCCTGATCCTCGATGAGCCCGAAGCAGGACTCGATCCGCAGAGCCGTATCCTGATTCGTGATTTTATTAAGGCTTTCAGCCACGAACGGACCATTATCCTCACCACGCACAACATGGACGAAGCCGACCGGCTGGCCGACCGTATTGCTATTATCGATTATGGCAAGCTGCTGTTGCTCGATACCCCTCAGAACCTGAAAAATACCATTGGCGAAGGCGATTTGCTGGAATTGTGCTTCAGCGCCGATGAAGCTAACAAAGCGGTTAATGCCCTGAAAAAGCTACCTGATCTGTCGCATAGCAGCACCGTGAGCGATAATTTCCTACTGATCAAATCACAAAAACTGGTGGAAAGAATACCGGATATTGTTGAGCTGTTTAAAAAAGAAAAACTCCATATTACCGAGATCAAATTACGGGAAAACACCCTGGAAGATGTTTTTATTCACCTGACCGGAAGAAAACTCAGACAATAGTATGTAGACCCTATGAAAATCCTAAGCATCATACGTAAAAGCCTTCTGGAACAAATCCGTAGCTACTGGGTGCTTCTGCTCACGGTTTCCATGGGTCCGTTTTTCATGATGGTATATTATCTGATTGTGGCCACCTGGAACCCACATTACGATTTATTGATCATCAATAACGACAGGGGAATACAAAATGAACAAGGGATTATTAATCATGGCGACCGGTTTATTCAGTTCCTTGCAGAGGAACTTCCCGATACATTCAGCATACCTTTCTCAGTGCATAAAGAGAAGAGATTAGTATCCGCCCTGGATAAACTGAAACAGAATAAAATTGATGCTCTCATTGTTTTGCCTGATAATTTTTCCAGCAGGCTTTCACAAGCTGAGTATTCAGACTCATCGTCGGTTAGCCAGGTTACCTGCTATGGCGATCTGACCAACACCAGTTATATGATAACGGCAATCTGGGCCAATGAAATGCTCAGGAGCTTTATTAATTCAGCGGCGCATATTCCCGAAATAATAAGTGTAAAAGAAATAGCCGTAGGCTCGTCAGGTTCGGTCGATGATTTCGACCTGATAGTCCCCGGGATCCTTATTATTTCTATTATCATGCTTATGTTCACAGCTTCCATTGCCTTTGTTACGGAAGTTGAAAACAAAACCATCATTCGTCTGAAGCTTTCCAATATGACAAGTTTCCAATTTCTTGCGGGTGTAAGCATTATTCAGTTAGGAATTGGAGTGATCTCCCTCTTGCTGACAATGCTTGTAGCCATCTCGCTGGGATTTGAGTATGCAGCTTCGCTATTCACTATCGTTCTGATTGCCCTGCTTACAAGCCTTTCGATTATCGCTTTCAGCCTTATTATTGCCGCTTTCACAAAAACCGCCAATGAAGTATTGGTAGTCGGTAACTTCCCTTTATTTCTGTTCATGTTCTTTTCAGGGGCTGCCTTCCCGCTCGAAGGAAAAACACTATTTCTTATCGCAGACTATCCAATTAGTATTCAGGGTCTGATGTCGCCAACACACGCACTTTCGGCATTAAACAAGTTGCTTATCATGAATATGAAAACAGCTGATGTTATCCCGGAAATTTTAGCTTTGGTATTATTAACTGTTGTTTATTTTACCGTAGGTCTGTATTTCTTTCAGAAAAGGCATCTCA
>CAZQCO010000021.1:6670-44198 GCA_964592225.1 uncultured Bacteroidales bacterium | reverse complement strand
AAGCTTCTTAATAAGCAAAAAGCGGATAATCACCCATCAGCTTGTTCACCTTTTTCCTTACCGATGAAATAACCGAATCGTTTTCGATATTCAGAAGCACCTCGTCGATAAGATCTACTACCTGAACGATAATATCTTCTTTAACGCCGCGTGTGGTTATGGCCGGTGTGCCGACACGAATTCCCGAAGTCTGGAAAGGCGAACGGCTGTCGAAGGGAACCATGTTTTTATTTACAGTAATATCGGCTAAGACTAAGGTGTTCTCAACCTGCTTGCCAGTAATGTCGGGCACTTTCGATCGCAAATCGATCAGCATGGAATGATTGTCGGTACCATTCGAAACCACATGATAACCTTTAGAAATAAAGCAATCAGCCATAGCTGCGGCATTTTTCTTCACCTGGGTCATATACTCTTTGTAGCTTTCTGTCAGGGCTTCACCAAAAGCCACTGCTTTGGCAGCGATGATATGTTCCAGCGGCCCGCCCTGTATACCTGGGAATACCGCACTATCCAACAATTGCGTAATAGTCTTGAGTTCACCCTTTGGAGTTTTCTTACCCCATGGATTCTCAAAATCTTCAGCAACCAGAATAAGTCCGCCCCGCGGTCCGCGTAATGTTTTGTGTGTAGTTGTGGTTACAATATGACAATGAGGGAAGGGATTATTCAAGAGTTTAGTAGCGATCAATCCGGCCGGGTGTGCAATATCGGCCATCAGTATAGCTCCCACCTTATCGGCAATAGCACGCATACGTGCATAGTCCCAGTCGCGTGAATAGGCCGAAGCCCCTGAAACGATCATTTTCGGTTTTTCCTTTATAGCCAGCGACTCCATCATATCGTAGTCAATCCGTCCGTCTTCCTCTTTCAACTTATAGGCAACCGGACGATAGAGTATTCCCGAGTAATTTACAAACGAACCATGAGTAAGATGACCTCCATGCGAAAGATCAAGTCCTAAAAAAGTATCTCCAACTTCCAGACATGCAAGCATTACGGCAGCATTAGCCTGCGCTCCCGAATGAGGCTGTACATTGGCCCAGGTAGCTCCAAATAGTTTTTTTGCCCTTTCGATAGCGAGAGTTTCAACTTCATCAACCACCTGGCACCCACCATAATATCGCTTGCCGGGTAAACCTTCGGCATATTTATTGGTGAGGCAGGAACCCATAGCTTCCATTACCTGATTACTTACAAAATTTTCTGATGCAATAAGCTCGATGCCATGCAACTGCCGGTCATTTTCTTTCTTTATCAGATCGAAAATCTGAGTATCTCTTGTCATGAAGTTGAAATTAAATTTGGTACGCGCGACAAAGTTACTTTTTCTGAGAAATCTTTCAAATCAAACTTATCAATGCAGTAAATAAAATATGACAGGAATTAAAATAAAAAATATATTTTTTTATAACTAATTATATCAGAATTGAATAACCTCAGTATTGAAAAAAAACTTATTTATTTTTTACGCACCTATGTATTTTTTTATAACTTGGTTTGAACCTAAAATCAATAATCATGGAAAATGAATCCCCTAAAAATGCTCGTCCTACCTTCCTTACGGTTGTTTGTATTATCAGTTTTGTCGGTCTGGGTTGGTCTATTGTTAATAACCTCTCAACCCTGGCATTCAGCAGTGTGAGTAGTTCGATATATGATCTGGTTCAGGGTAATCTCGAAATGGCCCTGAGTGAAGCCAGTGCTTCCGATCCGGCAGCCGCAGTATTTCTTGAAAAAATTTTCGATTCGGTACTGAAGCTGATTGAAGTTCTGCCCCTTTTCGCAGCAATAGGACTGTTATGCACAGTTATTGCACTTGTTGGTGTCATTATGATGTGGAACCTGAAAAAAATAGGTTTCTATTTGTATTCGGCTGCAAAAGCTATACTGGTTTTTATTCCTATTATTCTCATAGGGTATAACTTTCTTTCAGCTATGATTAGTGTTACTATGTTAGTTGGGGCAGCATTATTTATTACATTGTATGGGCTTAATCTGAAAGCAATGAAATAAATTTTCAATTATCCACTTAATATTAACCTAAATTTATCATCATGAAAGGAACGAGTTTAATTTCTTTAATTATTCTGATTCTGATTATTGTATCTGCCTGGAAAATTTTTACAAAAGCCGGCAAACCAGGCTGGGCAGTAATTATTCCTATTTACAACATCATTGTTATGCTTGAAATTGTAGGAAAACCCTGGTGGTGGCTACTACTAATGTTAGTTCCAGTACTTAACATTATCCTCATGATTTGGGTTCTGAATTTATTATCGAAGAGTTTTGGAAAGGGAGTTGGGTTTACATTGGGATTAATCTTTTTAAGCTTCATCTTTGTCCCCATCCTCGGTTTAGGTAAGGCAGAATATAAAGGCCCTGCAGGGAAAAAATAAAATCATGTTATAGTAAGCATCAGGTTTTCAGACCTGGTGCTTTTTTTAAAAAAAAACTAAAACTATGGAAGTTGTTAATCCTCCTCAAACAAACAAAGCACTATTACCCAATGCGTCAGCTACTCTGGTACTCGGAATTTTATCTCTGGTACTTGGATGTGGCATATTGGGTTTAATTCTTGGAATTATCGGCCTGTCAATATCCAAAGAGGCTAAACAGTTGTATGATAAGGATCCTGATGCCTACATCGGATATGGAAATTTAAATGCAGGTCGTGTGCTGTGTATTATCGGAATTGTGATAGGCAGTATCTCCCTGATGGTTTTGTTATTCTGGATACTGGGTATTGCAGCCCTGGTAGGTACATTTGCCGGGCTTGAATCCTTCTCCTAGTAAGGTTCGAAATCATGCTTGACTGGCTCGAAAGTCACCAGATTCCATGTATTTACAGAAGTATTCTTGGAATTGAGTGTCCGACTTGTGGATTCCAACGAGCCTTAATTTTACTTCTGAAAGGAGAATGGGTAAACAGTCTGAAAGTCTATCCTGCACTCATCCCTACTCTTTTACTCTTGTTGCTCCTGATCTCATGGGCAATACTCCGCAAACCGGGTTGGCCATTTATGAAACGTTTTATACAACTGGACCTTGCACTTATTTTTATTTCATACCTCATCCGCTTAATCTTCTGACAAGTAAATATTGTGTAATCTATCAATCCTCATCGGCAGAAATATCCAATAACCATTTTCTGTACACTGAAAATAATTTCGACTTTGAAAGAAATCCTACATACTTTCCATTTTGAATTACAGGTAAATTCCAGCTTCCGGTTTCTTCAAACTTTTTCATTACTTCTTCCATAGGCTCGTTGGGCGATACGTGAGTAGGAGGCAAAATCATCAGATCGCGTACAAAAGTCGATTCGTACATCTCGGTATTAAAAATGATATGTCGTATATCGTCCAGCAGAACAATTCCAACCAGCATGCCATTACTTGTAACAGGGAAAATATTCCGTTTTGAATGCGAAATAGCACGTACCAGTTCACTTAACTTATCATTGGGCGAAAGTTCGATAAAATCTTTTTCTGTCACTTTACCCATATCAATCAATTTAAGTACAGCCTTATCTTTATGATGTGTGATCAGTTCGCCGCGATGAGCCAGACGCATGGTATATATAGAGTGAGGCTCAAAGTACATTACAGTGATAAAGGCTATTGTTGAGGTAAGGATAAGCGGTAACAATAAACCATACCCCCCGGTTATTTCAGCAATAAGGAAGATAGCTGTCAGGGGCGCGTGCATTATACCGGCCATCATTCCGGCCATTCCCACCAGGGAAAAATTACGTTCCGAAACGTTAATAAAACCAAAAAGATTCACAACACGCGCCATAAAGTATCCTGCAATCCCTCCCATAAATAACGCAGGTGCAAAAATACCGCCAACACCACCCGAACCATTTGTTATTGAAGTAGCGGCCACTTTAAAAATAAGAATAAGCAAAAGGAATACACCAAATAGTAACAGATTATCCTGCAAACCATAAAATAGGCTACCATAGGTAATTTCCTGGGGATTCCCATTCAGTAATGCTTCTAGCGTATTATATCCTTCGCCATATAAGGGCGGAATAAACAGAATAACAAAGCCAAGCAACACACCACCAAACACAGGTTTAAAAAACTGATTTTTTATTTTCTCGAATAATGATTCAATAAATAAAACTCCTTTGGTAAAATAGAAAGAAACCAATCCGCAAAAAACACCCAGGAGAATATAATACGGTATTCGGCCTAAATCGAACTGTTCGCTAAGTTCGAAGGAAAATATCTCAGCCTTACCCAGAAAAAAGTAAGATATAGTAAGTGAAGTAACCGCACTGATCAATAAAGGAATGATAGACCATAGTGTCAGATCGAGCATCAGCACTTCCAGACTGAATATAACTGCGGCAATTGGCGCTTTGAAAATACCTGCAATAGCTCCGGAAGCGCCGCATCCTATGAGTATAATGGTATTTTTATAATTCAGCCGGAAGAACCTTCCAAGTGTAGAACCCATAGAAGATCCAGTGAGTACAATAGGTGCTTCAAGCCCGACAGAACCTCCAAAACCAACGGTAAAAATACTGGCAATGAGGGATGAATAGTTATTGTGCGGACTCAACCTTCCATTTTTTTTGGATATAGCAAATAATATCCGGCTAATACCGTGTCCTATCTTATCTTTAACAAAGATATTAACAAACAGAACCGTTAGTATAATTCCGATCAGAGGGAAAAAGAGGTATAAAAAATTCAGCCTGTCGACGGGTAAACTATGAAGCAAAAAATGTTGGACATAGTGCACCGCATTTTTTAACAGAACGGCAGCCAACCCGCTAATGATACCGATTACAAAACTCAGGATATAAACAAATTGTCTGTGGCGAAGATGATCATCCCTCCAGATTAAAAACTTTCCTAATAACCGTTCCGAATTCATATAGCTTATCCTTTATTCTTCTGAAAAATCCTTTAAGAGATCGCGATAGGTGGAAAACAACTTGGCCCTGGAAATAAACCCGAGATATTTTCCATGTTTAATAACCGCAATGTTGTACCGGCCGCTCTCCTGAAATTTACGTGCCACTTCTTCAACCGAATCGTCGGAAAAAATAACATGCTCAGGCATAAACATGAGATCGCGAACATAAACATTCTGATACATTTCATTGTCAAACATAATATGCCGTACATCGTCCAGTTTGATAATTCCTCTGAAAGTTCCATCTTCTTCAACCACAGGAAAAATATTGCGATGTGCATACCGTATAGTTTCAATTAATTGTCCCATTGTAGCCAGGGGTCTGAGAATATTAAAATCGGTTTCAATAAGATCTTCCAACTGCAACATCATTAGTACCGCTTTATCTTTATGATGCGTTCTCAGCTCACCACGCTTTGCCAACTGAATGGTATATACCGAATTGCTGACAAATATTTTTGCTGTGGCATACGATGTTGTAGCAACAATAATAAGTGGTAGTAAAAGTTGGTATCCTCCTGTAAGCTCCGCGATTAAAAAAATAGCTGTCAACGGTGCATGAATCACTGCCGCTATCATTCCGGCCATACCTGTTAAGGCAAAATTTGTAGTGCTTAAATCGATTCCGGAGCCTTTCAGTACCTGTGAAAAAAACAAGCCGGCAATAGCTCCGCTGAACAACGACGGGGCAAATATACCTCCTACTCCACCACTGCCAAATGTCAGGGAGGTGGCAACTACTTTAAAAAGAAACAGCATTAAAAATAAGAACAAAGTAGCCCAATAACTCCCACTTAAACCGGAATAAAAGGTGCCTTCGAATAAGTAGCCGTATTGGCCGCGCAGACATGAGTTAATGACTTCATATCCTTCACCGAAGAGGGAAGGGATTATAAAAATGACCAATCCTAAAAACAAACCTCCTGTGAGCAATCGAAAAAATACATTAGGTATCTTTTCAAAGGCTTCCGTTATAAGATTATATATTTTTGTGAAGTAAACAGCGCACAGTCCCATAAATATTCCAAATACCAGGTACCATCCTATCTGATTGAGTCTGAACGCATCATTAACCGCGAATGCATAAAGATAGTTTTGTCCCATGAAAAAATAGGAAGTAACTACCCCTGTGGCTGAAGAAATAAGTAATGGCACTATGGCCGACATGGTTAAATCCAGCATAATGACTTCAAGTGCAAAAATCACTGCAGCTATAGGTGCCTTAAAAATTGCAGACATACCACCCGCACAGGCACATCCGAGCAAAAGTGTTATTTGCTTCTGATTAAGGTGGAACCACTTACCCAGGTTTGAACCAATAGCAGCTCCTGTAGCAACAGTAGGACCTTCAAGTCCTACTGATCCGCCAAAACCTACCGTAAGGGCACTCGAAATAATGGACGAATAAAGGTTATGAGTTTTGATTTTTCCTTTGCTCTTGCTTATAGCAAAAAGAACTCCTGGTATACCATGCCGTACAGGGTTACGATTTATATATTTTACAAAAATAACCGTAAGCGAAAGCCCGATAATAGGGAAAAGGATATACAAATAGCCTTCCTTCGGAATGGTAATGCTTTCAATCATTAGCCGGATATAATGAACCAGATTCTTGATAATAACTGCAGCAAAACCAGCAAGCATACCAACTACAACACTTAACGCAAGCATTTTCTGACGATCGGGAACAGGTTTGTGGCGCAATGCAGAAAATCGGGAAAGGAATGTATCAAATAGTATTTTTGATTTTTCAAACTGCATTTTGCTCTGCTGCTTAGATACGAGATACTTATTAAATTATATCCGAATTAGGTTAGGGCTTAGCCCGTCAATTTGCAAATATAGTTCTTAAGGCCATAACCGGTTAGTAAATTTGTTAAACTTTGCTTTTACTCCCGGTAAAGAAACATTATCTGAATTCAGAATCAATATTATTGGGCGTATCAGGTAAATTATAAACGTCTATCTTTATGCTTTTAAAGGAGATAATTTATGTTCCCGACAAATCGTATATGTAAATTATTTTCAATCCAATACCCTATTATTCAGGCAGGAATGGTGTGGTGCAGCGGGTGGAAACTTGCAACTGCAGTGAGTAATTCAGGGGGATTGGGACTCATAGGGGCAGGAAGCATGTCGCCCGATATTCTCAGGGAACATATTACTAAAGCCAAAGAAAATGCAGGAAAACCATTTGGAGTGAACATACCTCTTCTGGGTGATAATATAGAAGATAAAATAAAAGTATTGCTCGAAGAAAAAATCAAAATAATTTTCAGTTCCGCAGGAAATCCTTCCACCTGGACTTTAACATTTAAAGAAAAAGGTTGTGTTGTCGTACATGTTGTGTCAAGTATTAAAAATGCTAAAAAGGCTATTGATGCCGGAGTCGATGCACTCGTTGCCGAAGGGTTCGAAGCCGGGGGCCATAACGGAAGAGAGGAAACAACATCAATGGTGCTTATACCAACAATCAGGTCTGTTACCACGTTACCCTTAATAGCTGCAGGAGGTATGTATAGCGGCCGTTCGCTCTTCGCTGCTATGGCTTTAGGTGCCGATGCTATCCAGGTGGGAAGCCGTTTCGCTATTGCCAGAGAATCATCGGCACATGAGAATTATAAAAGAAAGGTTATCGAAATAAATGAAGGAGATACACGTTTAATTATGAAAAAGTTAATTCCGGTGCGCCTTATTAAAAATAAATTTTTCTCCCGGATAGTAAATGCCGAAGAAAGTGGTGCCAGCCGGAAAGAAATCCTGGAAATCCTGGGTTTCGGCCGATCAAGAAAAGGTATCTTCGAAGGCGACCTGGAAGAAGGTGAACTTGAAATTGGACAAATATCGTGTATGCTTAAGGAAACAGAATCAGCAAAGAAAATAATAAACGAAATTGTAGAAGAATATTTCAAGGTTAAAAAGCAACTTTTACAAACATAAAACAGATGTATCGAATTTTTCCATTCATACTGCTTTTTCTCTTTAATCATATTCAGGGTCAGGTATATGAAAATCCTGATATAACAAGAGTACTTGTCGATCCGGAATCCAATCTGGTACATCTCTATTTCACAGGAACTGATCATCCTGATGTGTCTCATTATAAAATAAGTCAGTGGCGTATCACAGGTAATAATCCCATTTCTTCGGGAGTTCCGCTCGAATCCAGCCGTACTGACCATACCGGACAAGCCAGTTACTCATTAGAACTGGATATTCCTGAAGTATTGAATGAACCTGTCGGATTTACAGTGGGTGCATTTAATATTGCCGATGAAGTACTATTGGAATCCTATCCCCCCGACAGCACAATTCACCTCTCAGCTGTTTACGATTCCTGCGAAGCGAGTGTATGGCTGCAATGGAACGACTATAATGCCTGGCGGGGTCATATTCTTGAATATGAAATCAGGGGTACAAATTCTGATGGTTCATACAATATTCTGGTAACGCTGCCTGAAGAAACCACTGAAACAACAATCCATAATCTGCAGGCTAACAACGATTACCATTTCAATGCAGTTGCATTTCTTAACCGGTCTGATACTGAAGCGTATGTGACATCTAACGGCGTAAATTTTAACACACCACATTCCTTCTATCCCGAATTCATTCATGCCGATTACGGGACTGTATCCGAATCCAATGCTCCCTATGTTCAATTTACAGTCGATTCCCGTTCAGAGCTCGACACTTTTCAACTTCTCCGTGCCGAAGATCCTCTGGGTCAGTATGATCTTATCGAAATCCTCAATCCTGATAATAATATTGTAGAATATACAGATGAGGAAGCCGATGCTTCCGTTCAACCCTACTATTATAAAATAGTGGCCATTAACTATTGCCATGAACCTGTTATCACCTCCGAAAATATTGCTGGAACAATATATCTTGAGGCCCAGCTTAACGATTATGTTGCGAACCTTCAATGGACCGATTATTTTAGCTGGAATACAGGTGTCAATCGATTTGATATTGAGCGTGGATTTCCCAATGAAGACTTTCAAATTATTGGCAGTACTTCAACTCTTACTTTTGCTGATCAGTCACTGGGGAATATGATGAATCAAGGGGGGAGCAGTGAAGTGTGTTACAGAATTACAGCAACTGAGAATCCGGGCGATCCAAATTCCTCCGGACAGGCTTCCAGCATCTCGAATGTTGTTTGTATCAATCTCCCTATTAACATTCAGTTCAACTATAATGCATTTGTTCCCGGGCTGGAAGGATTTAATCGTTTCGGTCCAACTATCGATTTTTTACCTACGGAAGCAAGTTTTAAAATCTACAATCGTTGGGGAAACCTCGTTTTTGAATCGCACGATATATATAACTTAGAATGGGACGGACAAATTCAAGGCAACGGTTATGCACCTGAAGGAGTTTATCGATACCAGTTTGAATATAAAAACGAGCAAGGAAATCAGTCGGTTATTCATGGTTCTGTGACAGTTGTCAGACAATAGCTTTTCTTTATACAGCATACCTACTTGGACTAAAAATAATTAACTTTGTATTCGTATTTGTGCAGGTAATATAAATTGTACGATTGATGAACCAGAAACTCAATGCTGAAGAGATTGAGATCAAGAGGGAATTTAACCAACTTTTGGCTGAATGTACCCGCTGTGACAAGAAGGGTGATAAAGCACTGATCAGAAAAGCATTTAAGCTGGCATTTGATGCACACCGTGGAATTAGAAGGAAATCGGGAGAACTATACATATTACATCCTATCTCCGTTGCTAGAATTGTTAATAAAGAAATGGGCCTGGGCACTAAATCTTTGATTTGTGCTTTGCTCCATGATGTGGTTGAGGATACTGAATATACACTCGAGGATATTGAGCGTCTATTTGATCCTAAAATTGCATCCATCATCGATGGTCTGACAAAAATATCAGGAGTATTCGATGCCAATACTTCACAACAAGCTGAAAATTTTCGTAAAATGCTGTTAACCCTTTCTGATGATGTCAGGGTTATATTAATAAAAATTGCCGATCGTCTTCATAACATGCGCACTCTCTCCAGCCTGCCTATCCATAAACAGATGAAAGTAGCAAGTGAAACCCTCTACCTCTTTGCTCCGCTCGCACACCGTCTGGGACTGTATGGTATAAAAACCGAACTCGAAGATTTAAGTCTAAAATATCTGTATCCGAAGATTTATAAAGAACTCGAATCGAAGCTAAAGGAAAATCAGGCTTTTCAGAAAGCCTTTCTTGATGAATTTCGTAAGCCTATCGAGAAACAATTAAAAAAATACGGACTCGAATTTGAAATTACAGCCCGCCAGAAATCAATTTTTTCGATATGGCAAAAAATGCAGAAAAAAAATGTACCCTTTGAGGAGGTTTACGATCTTATGGCCATTCGAATTGTCTTTGATCCAATGAAAAATGTTCCGGAAAAAACACAATGCTGGAATATTTATTCAATCATTACAGATATTTTTATGCCCAAACCGGAACGTATCCGCGACTGGGTAAGTACACCAAAGCCTAACGGGTATGAAGCATTACATGCTACAGTAATGGGCCCAAAAGGACACTGGGTCGAAGTACAGATACGATCCCTAAGAATGGATGAAATTGCTGAGCGTGGTTTTGCTGCTCACTGGAAATATAAGCAGGAGAATGCTTCCTACGAATCGGAACTCGATAAATGGATCAAACGACTAACTGAATTACTGGAGGATCCAAATTCTGATTCAACTGAATTTCTCGACGATCTTAAGCTCAACCTTTTCAGTACTGAAATTTTTATTTTCACTCCAAAAGGCGATATAAAAACAATGCCGACCAATTCGATCGCCCTTGATTTCGCTTATGAGATCCACTCCCATATCGGCCATAATGCTATCGGTGCCAAAGTCAATCATAAGCTGGTACCTTTAAACTATCTGCTGAAAAGTGGCGATCAGATCGAAATTATTACTTCTGATAAGCAACAATCACGTATCGAATGGCTTCAGAAAGTTTATACTGCCAAGGCAAAATCGGCTATTAAGGCTCTGTTAAAGTCCGATACAAAAAATCGTATCGGAAAAGGCAAGAAGGTTCTTGAAGATAAACTCCAAGAATTAAAACTTAAACCAAGTAACCGGATCTTCAGAAAACTACTCCCTAGTTATCAGGTAACATCTAAAGATGAACTTTATAGTAAAATAGGAATAGGCATCATCCAACTCGATGAACTTAGCCGGATTCTCAAAAAGAATACAAAAAACAAATGGATCCGTTATTGGAGCCTTCAATTCGGATCACGTACACGTCGTTCCGAGATTGAAATAAACGGGAGAGATAAGAGAGTAAAGAACCCCATTCTTTTACGTGAGAATGTTCACGACCTCGAAACAGGATATATTATTGCTCAATGCTGTAGTCCAATTCCGGGTGACGATGTTATAGCCATACGCGACGAAATGGATCAGATTATAGTTCATAAAGCTAATTGCGGCGATGCTATCAAATTGTCGTCAAGCCAGGGTCACAGGATCGTTAACGTCCAATGGACAACACATAAGTATTATTCCTTCCTGGTTAAGATTGGTATCTCGGGAATCGATAAGTTTGGTATCTATAATGACATTACCACAACTATAACCAAGCAACTCAACGTTAATATCAGGAATATCAACCTCGAAAGTCACGATGGAATCTGGAATGGATCAATCGAACTTTATGTACATAATACGAAGGATCTCAACCTGTTGATTATGAATATTGGAAAATTAAAAGGGGTCGAAAGTGTCTACAGGTTAGAAAATCTTCCTATCTGAAAATTCTTTCTCTCAGAGAAAACCAATCCAATAAAAAATATGCTATCTTAGCCCTTATTTATAATTAGTCTAATTATGGCTTCACATGAGGAGAAGGAAACTGTAAAAAAAATTTTCACGGATTATCTCGAAAAAAAAGGACACCGGAAAACTCCTGAACGTTATGCTATACTTGACGAAATATATTCGCGTGAGGGGCATTTTGATATAGAAACACTCTATATTTTCATGAAAAATAAAAATTATCGTGTCAGCCGTGCTACACTCTATAACACCATAGAACTCTTACTTAATTGTAATCTGGTCATAAAGCACCAGTTTGGTAAAAATATTGCACAATTTGAAAAAGCTTACCAATGTATTCAGCACGATCACCTCATCGATATTGAGACAGGAGATGTGATCGAATTCTGTGATCCGCGTATGCTTGATATCATTCAAACTGCATGTGATTTGAACGGGTTTTCTCCTTCACACCATTCCCTTTACATCTACGGTAAAAAAAGAGAGAGTCTTCAGAAAAAACTATCCTCATAATTTAATTTTCTGTTGAAATATTCAGGTACAAAATGCAGAAATAATTCGTACCTTGGTGCACTGTTGATTGTAATCCATTAGATCTGTTTAAAAATGAAAGTTGACGTTCTTTTAGGCCTTCAGTGGGGTGACGAAGGTAAAGGTAAAGTTGTGGATGTACTAACCCCCAGATACGATATAATAACACGATTTCAGGGCGGTCCCAATGCGGGCCATTCCCTTGAATTTCAAAAAATCAAACATGTACTGCATACAATACCTTCCGGAATATTCAGGGAAAGTCAGATAAATGTTATCGGGAATGGCGTTGTTATCGATCCTATCGTTTTTAAAAAAGAGATTGAGTCGCTTGTGCCCATGGTAAAAGATATCCGCGAGAAATTGTTTATCTCGAAAAAGGCACATCTTATTTTGCCCTCGCATCGTATTCTCGATGCTGCATCGGAAAAGTCAAAGGGAAATACCAAAATCGGTTCAACGTTAAAAGGAATTGGCCCAACCTATATGGATAAAACGGGACGGAATGGATTGAGGGTTGGAGATATACTGGCCACGAATTTTATGGAAAGGTATAGGGCACTTACCGAAAAACACACACAACTACTTGCCTTATATGATTTCGAATATGAAATTGCTGAATATGAAAAGGGATGGTTCGAAGGCATTGAGACAATACGGCAATTTCAGCTTATTGAGAGCGAACACTATCTGAATACAGCACTGGAATCGGGAAAATCAGTTTTGGCTGAAGGTGCACAGGGTACCCTGCTGGATATTGATTTTGGCTCCTACCCTTTTGTTACCTCTTCGAATACAATATGCGCCGGTGCATGTACCGGCCTCGGAATTGCCCCCGGAAATATAGGTGAAGTGTATGGAATTTTTAAGGCATATTGTACCCGGGTAGGCAGTGGTCCCTTCCCTACGGAACTAAATGATGAAACCGGAGACAAACTCAGGGAGAGAGGTCTTGAATTTGGAGCTACAACTGGAAGACCGCGTCGTTGTGGCTGGCTCGATTTACCTGCGCTGAAATACTCTATCATGCTCAATGGAGTTACAAAACTTATAATGACCAAAGCAGATGTGCTCTCAGGCTTTGATACTATTAAAATATGTACCGGCTATAAAACTAAAAAGGGAGTTATCAATTTTTTTCCCTACGATCTGGCAACTGTTGAAGAACCTGTTTATGATGAGTTACCGGTTTGGGAGGAAAACCTGAGTGAAGCTAAAAGCACAGCTGATATTCCTGAACGGCTCTATAACTATATCCATTATCTGGAAAAGAAACTGGGAATTCCGGTAACTATCATCTCAGTTGGCCCGAATCGAGAACAAATCATCGAATTATAATTTCACACTCGTGCATAACTTGTAGTATTGAAAATAACGGCATGATTTAGCCAGAATCATTTTTCAATGCTGTTCCAATTTCAAAGATAATTTTACCAGTATAAGAGATCTGACTGATATACATAAGTGTTGAAGTTCGTTTTTTAAAAATATATTAGCATCTTTGCCCCTCAAAAAAATCTATGCATAACTAATTTGTTTGAGTAAATAATAAACTATGAAAAAAGACGCAATCGCTATTCTTTGTGCCGGTGGTCCTGCTCCAGGTATTAATACGGTTATTGGTTCGGTTACAAAGGTATTTTTAAGTGCCGGGTACCGCGTATTGGGGATAAATGAAGGTTATAAAACGCTGTTTTCCAAGGAAACAAAATTTGACGAACTCGATTTTAACTTTGCCGATACTATTTTCTCTCGCGGGGGATCAGCCTTACAAATGAGTCGTTATAAACCAAAGGACAGCGAATTCACCACAGATTTTTTTATAAATAATAATGTGAAACTTCTTGTTACAATTGGTGGTGACGATACAGCTTCCACTTCAAATCGTCTTGCCAAATATCTGGCCAAAAACAGTGTTAAAGTCTCGAACATACATGTACCTAAAACCATCGACAACGATCTTCCGCTGCCCGAAGGTAGTCCTACCTTCGGATACCAATCGGCTAAAGAAGAAGGTGTGCGATTGGCTACCACTATTTATGAAGATGCACGTACAAGCGGTAATTGGTTCATTGTATCTGCTATGGGTCGTGAGGCCGGACACCTTGCCTTTGGTATAGGTACAGCATGTCATTATCCGATGATCATTATCCCTGAAATGTTCAATAAAACAAAAATTACCTTCGATAAAATCACCCGCCTGATCATTTCATCGATGCTTAAACGGAAAATACTGGGTATACCCTATGGAGTAGTCATTGTTAGTGAAGGTGTCTTTCATTTTATGAACGATGAAGAAATTGAAGGTACAGGTATTAATTTTACATACGACGATCATGGTCATCCTGAACTAGGAAATGTAAGCAAGTCGCATATTTTTAATATGCTGCTTCAACGTAAATTAAAAAAACTGGGGCTTGATATAAAAAGCCGGCCAAATGAATTGGGTTATGAGCTTCGCTGCTGCAGACCCATAGCCTTTGACCTGGCATATGCAACATTGCTCGGAACCGGTATCATGAAATTATTCCAGGAAGGTGTGACAGGATGCATGGTTACTGCCGATCCGGCAGGTAATATCTCTCCTCTTTTTCTTAAAGATGTTGAAGATGAACATGGGAAAGTCCGACCTCGCCTGGTGAATATTAATTCTGAAAGAGCGCAGCTTGTTTATTACAATAACCTCCATTATATAACTAAAGAGGATTATAAAGAAGCAAAAAAACACATACCTAATCCTGAAGATTACGACTTTATAAAAATACTCCAGTGGTAAAAATAGGGCTCTCAGGCCCTTTTTTTTAAAAGTTAATTCTTGACTTTTCAAGTATTCTAATACAATGCGAAATTTTCCTTATATTTATAAGCACTGACCACAACCAAAACTGCTTAAATTATGGTACAAGTTAAAAAAAAGAAAGGTACAATAGCCATTCTTACAGGAGGAGGAGATGTGCCAGGATTAAATCCAGCTATTCGGGCCATAACTATTCGTGCAATACGTGAGGGATATCAGGTATTGGGCCTTCGTCGTGGCTGGGCTGGTCTACTGGAATTTGTGCGTGACAAAAAAGCCGACAACAGCGATAAATATTATGTTCTTACAGAGGAGATAGTAAATAAAGCCGGCCGGACTGGCGGGACATTTTTACATACATCGCGAACCCGGCCTAGTCATATTCCACTTATGAGTGTTCCTCCACAATACAAAGATCATTATACCGAGGAGATAAATGATCTCACTCCCGAAATCATCAAAAACCTGGAATATCTTGGAATTGACTACCTGATACCCATAGGGGGAGATGATACACTAAGTTACGCTGTACGGTTATATTCCGAAGGAGTGAAAGTAGTTGCTATACCCAAGACAATGGATAACGATGTGCCGGGAACTGATTACTGTATAGGTTTCAGTACCTGTATTACACGGACTATCCATATGTGCAATACGTTGCGTACTTCAGCAGGATCGCATGAACGGATTCTTGTACTCGAAGTATTTGGCAGGTATGCAGGTTTTACAGCCATGCTACCAACAATGGCCGGAGCTGCAAATCGTTGTGTAATACCAGAATATAAATTCGATATCGACAGATTAACGTCTTTGCTTGTCGATGACCGGAATATAAATCCCAGCCGTTATTCAGTTGTTCTGGTATCGGAAGGGGCCATGCTATCGGGAGATACCGAGATGATTTACAGTTCCCTCGAAAAAGACGCATACGGACATGCGAAACTTGGAGGGGTTGGTAATTTGATAACCGCCAAAATCCGGGAACTCTCGCCTGTCTATAATAATGGACAACGTGTGAATGTTATTTACCAGCAACTTGGATACCTGGTTCGTGGTGGCGATCCCGACGCTATCGATTCTATAGTTCCTATGGCGTATGGCAATCTGGCTCTCGATTTAATTTTAAAAGGTATTCATGGCAGGCTTGTTGTATTGCGAAACGGTAGGTATGATAACGCTCCAATAGATGTTGTAACCAGTACAAATAAAAAAGTCGATGTTAAAAGACATTATAATGCCGATAGACTCAGACCACATTATAAAAGTTTTGAATTCCAACCCTTATTTATAATGACAGGAAATCAATGATTCAATTATATAGTAAACAAAAAGGGGTGTTTTCACACCCCTTTTTTTATATTGTTTGTCCCTCTATTTAGCGTTTCACATGCAACCATGCTCGAGGTGTGATACTGGCTCGAAAATCATCGATCTCATCAATTCCCTGCTGAAAATTAGCATAGGATTTAGCAGATACTCTATGGAATCCATTTGAAGCTTCGATTATCTGCGACTGATAACCCATCTGTTGAATTTTTTCAGAATAGAGCTGTGCAAAATTTTGATTCTGAAAACTACCAACGATCATAAAATATTTATTATTTTGGTTGGTATACGTTGATTTCTCGACTACCGGTGGCGTAATTTCTTCCAGTTTTACGACAGTTGTATCAACAATAATTTGTTCCGGTTCATTAATAGTCATATCAAGAACAGTATCGACATCTTTTGAGAATAACCGGTGTTTTTTAAAATAGTTGCAGCTGCTCAACATCATTGAGCCTATGAGCAATAAGAGTAGAATGTAACTTTTCATGATGACAGGATTTTTATTTTCTCAATTTATTACCTAAAAGGTAAATTACTAAATTATAATTAAAAAATACCTCAATAATTACATGGGCTAATCAGTATAAAGTTACTGAAAAAAACCACCTATAGTAATCGATTAACGAGTTAAACGATTTATTTAAAAATTTGTTACCTTACATAGAACTAACCATAATTCAATTTATATATGATTGACCTGTCAACACAATACGGAAGTTTAAAACTTAAAAATCCATTAATCGCCGGAAGTTCAGGATTAACGGACAATATAGCTTCTTTGATTGAACTGGAAAAGAACGGTGCGGCTGCGGTTGTTTTAAAGTCCCTGTTTGAAGAAGAAATTCTTCGTGATATGAAAATTCAGTTAAATTCCATGAGCTCTTCCGGTTTTATTTATCCTGAAACTGTGGAGTTCTACGATTATTTTGATGGACCCAAAGAAACTACCACAAGTTATTTGGAACTTATTAAAAAGGCAAAGGATAAACTTAAAATTCCTGTTATTGCCAGTATTAATTGCCTCGATTCCAATAACTGGACCTACTTCCCCGGTCAAATTGAAAAAGCAGGTGCCGATGCCCTCGAGCTTAATATCTTTAATTTACCTTCCGATATAAATAAAACAGCAGCAGAAAATGAAAATATTTATTTCGAAATAATAGCAGAGGTTAAAAAACAAATCAAAATACCTTTATTCGTAAAACTAAGTTATTATGCTTCTAGTCTTGCCGCATTTCTGGTGAAAATTTCTAAAACAGATATCGATGGACTTATATTGTTCAACCGTTTTTATAATCCCGATATCGATCTTAATACTTTTGAAGTTACCAGTGGGGCCATTCTTAGTTCACCGGGTGATATTTACCAGACCTTACGGTGGATAGCTATTTTGGCTGAACGTGTTGATTGTTCGCTTATTGCCTCTACAGGTATACATGATGCCGATGGAGTTATTAAGCAAATTCTGGCCGGCGCGTCTGCTGTGCAAATCGTATCAGCTCTCTATAAGAATGGGATACCGCACCTGAAAAAAATCCAAAATGACCTGGAAAACTGGATGAAGCAAAAAGAATATAATTCACTGGCCGATTTCAAAGGTAAGTTAAGCCAGTCGAAAGCGTCCAATCCGGCAGTCTACTCGCGTGTTCAATTTATGAAGTATTACAGAAGTTTTCCTCAATGATACGAAACTGTTTTCATGTTTTTACACAAATAAAAAATCCCGATCGGTTTTTCCATCCCGATCAGGATTTTTGACATGTAATATAATAACCTGTTTAAACCAAATCGCATGCTTCAGCTGGCATCCAGTGAGCATCTTTGCCTTCCCATTTAATATTACATCCTATAGGATTGGTAACTTTAATACTCACTTCTTTATTCATAGTAATTTCTGAAAGTACCCTGTCGAGATCGTTTACTTTCATATTTGAAATATTTCTTGGACTATCCAGCCCTCTTCCTGTATATACAAGCTTTCTTTCCTTGTCGAAAACATAAAAATGAGGCGTTCGTAAAGCTCCATATTTCCGAGCCACTTCCTGTGTCTTGTCATAAAGGTAAAGCCAGGGAAATTTCTGCTCATTCATACGCTGAACCATATGGTCGTAATCATCTTCGGGATAAGTATGCGGACTATTTGAATTGATCGCTACAAATTTCACCCCTTTATCGTTGTATTTCATAGCAGTCTGTCTTGTAATTTCATCCGATCCAAGTACATATGGACAATGATTACAGGTAAAAAAGATCACCAGGGTTTCGACCTCTCCGAAGTCATTAAGCTGATATTCTTTTCCATCGGTTGCCTTCAGCTTAAAATGCGGTGCTATATCATTTATTTTTAATGTATATGCCATATAACTTTTTTTTGACTTACTAATATAACAATAATCACCCTCTGAAAGTTCAAAAAAAAAGCTGCACAAAATTAATCGTGCAGCTTGAATTACAGGTATTTTAAAAGAATAATTGAGTTCGCTATGAACCCACCTCAACTTCATATTTGATTTTAACAACAAGATCAAGTGTTGTTGTAACTTCCTCACTTAGGTAGCCAACTACTCTTGCAGTATACTCCTCCTCTTCCAGAATATCTTTCAGACTTTCCTCAGTTAATGTAAAGTCAACCCTCAGTAAACCGCTGCCAATATTCTGAACCGAGCCGATTAATATTTCATTATGATTTTGAGTTTTAATATATACTTCAACCCATTCAAAAGCATCCAGATTCTGGCCCGGAGTAAGCATCTCAAGTTTAGCTTCTTTAATATTGATATCCTTCAGATTGGCAATATTTCCACCATTCTCTTCAATTTCAGATTCAATATCCGATTGTATTATTTTCTCAACAAATGTATACTGTCCGGCTGCAGAAGGATTTACAGAAAAAGGAATTTCTTCGTAACCAGTTGTAAATGAGAAATCAATCAGGTCGTCAAATAACCCACACGAGGCCAGTATAATGACCGTTAGAGTAATACTAATCAGGGGGTAAAAAAGATTTCTTTTCATAAGCTTATGTTTTTATAATGAATAATCCTTTATTAATGATCTCATCTGCAATAACATATCTTATTCGCGATCAAGAGTATGAATGCAGACCATTTCGATTGACAAGATAGTATTTTAATCCAGCATAAACTTCCATTTATTGAGCAACAAAGGATATTCATCAACTAATCAGATCATTATTTTGATAAAGACGTAAAGGGTAATAAACAAAACTTATAATGATGGATTATTTCTGGAATAACTATACTACACTTGTCGCTGAAGACGATCCATTGAATTACAGATATATCGAGTTATTGCTTACACGTCGTACAGGCGTTTCAATTATTTGGGCAAAAGATGGCAAAGAAGCACTTAATATTTTCCGGAAACGAAATGATATCGATATTGTTCTGCTCGATTTACAATTACCCGAACTTGATGGTTTCAAGGTTTTGGAGCTCATTAAAATGCATAATCCATACCTGCCTGTGATCATCCAAACAGCCAATTCCTGGAATAATGAAGAAGAAAATTGCAGGGAGGCAGGCTGCGACGGTTTTTTTAATAAACCTCTCAATATCGATGTACTCATGCAAGAAATGGATATTTATCTCAAAACATATTCATCTGTACGTCAGACTCAAACTAATGTTTAACTTCTACTCTTAAAGACTTTACATTTTCCCTTTGGATAGATAATTCTACCGGTTCTTCTAAATATTAACCGGCTTTTTTGTCTCATTTTATATTTCTTCTAGCTGAATACATCCAATTTTAATATATTGGCATAATATATCAATAGCAAAGAAATATGAATACCCTGATTAATTTATTTGAAAATAGTGTAAATCAATTTCCTGATAACATCTATTTCTGGCAAAAGGTTGGCGGACAATTTCAAGGTACTACCTACACTGAAACCAGAAAACATGTTTATGAATTTGCAGCCGGATTGATGAAGCTTGGGTTACAACCCGGCGATCGTGTTACGCTTCTCTCTGAAGGACGTAACGAATGGGTTATCAGTGAATTAGGTGTATTATATAATGGCGCTGTTAATGTACCTCTTTCAGTGAAACTTAATGAACCTGAAGAAATTGCATTTCGTTTAAAGCATTCAGGCTCCAGGTTAGCTATTGTATCAGGCAGACAGATCCAGAAAATTCTGAATATCTGGTCCGGGCTTCCGCTCCTGGAACTCATTATTTGCATGGATAAAACAGAAACCAAGCATGCTCAGGTACGTAATTTTGAGGATATCGTTGAAACCGGGAAGAAATTTCTTCAAACCAACAGCGAAGATTTTAAAAAACGCTATACATCTGTTACGGATGATGATTATGCCAATATTTGCTATACATCAGGTACAACAGCCGATCCGAAAGGTATTATTCTGTCTCACCGGAATTATACGGCCAATGTTGAACAGTCAAGCAGTCTTCATTCTATTCCCGAACACTACATTACTTTACTGATATTACCCTGGGATCATTCTTTTGCCCACACCTGTGGTATATACTCGGTCATGAAATACGGGGCAAGTATTGCTTCTATTGAGATGGGCTCAACAGGGCTGGAAACAATAAAAAACATCCCAAAGAATATTAAAGAAATAAAACCAGCATTCTTGTTGAGTGTTCCCGCCCTTGCGAAGAACTTCAGAAAAAATATTGAAAAAGCGATACAGGAAAAGGGCCTTGTAACAGAAAAATTGTTTCGCTTTGCCTTGAAAATGGCCTACCGGTATAACGGAATTGGCTGGAACCGGGGTAAGGGTTTAAGAATATTCCTTTGGCCTCTGGTGAAGTTATTTGATGTAATTTTATTCAAAAAGATACGGGAAGGTTTTGGTGGTCAGCTGAAATTCTTTGTTGGTGGTGGTGCGCTTCTCGATATTGAATTACAACGTTTCTTCTGTGCCGTAGGAATACCAATGTACCAGGGATATGGTCTGACTGAAGCGGCACCGGTAATTTCTTCGAACAGTGCTTTGAAATTTAAAATGGGATCATCAGGCACTATTGCAAAAAATCTTGAAGTGAAAATATGTGACGATGAGGGAAAGGAATTACCTCTCGGCGAGAAAGGAGAAATAGTGGTACGGGGTGAAAATGTTATGAAGGGTTACTGGGAAAATGAGAGTGCAACCAAAGAAACCCTTAAGAACGGGTGGCTTTATTCGGGTGATATGGGTTACCTGGATAAAGATGGTTTTCTTTTCGTTTTGGGCCGTTTTAAAAGTCTGCTTATTGCCGATGACGGTGAAAAATTTAGTCCTGAAGGTATTGAAGAAGCATTCGCCGACAATTCTCCCTACATCGACCAGTGTATGTTATACAACAATCAGAAACCTTATTCAATTTGTTTAATTGTCCCAAACCGGGAAGCACTCAAAAGATACATTGCTGATAATAAAATAAGCGCTGACGATGCTCATTCGAGTGCTCTGACATTAATTGATAATGAACTAGGTAAGTACCGAAAAGAAGGCGAATATTCCGATTTATTTCCACAGCGCTGGCTTCCCGCTGCAGTTGCCATAATCAGCGATGGTTTTACCGAGGAGAATAAATTGCTTAACAGTACACTTAAAATGGTTCGTCCAAAAATTATAGAAAAATATCAGGAACTTTTCGACTATTTGTATACAGCAGAAGCAAAAAACATTATAAACGACAGAAATACAAGCGAAATCAACAAGCTTATCCGATAAAACATAGGAACAACTACTAATTTTAGAGACCTATTAATAATCCTTTGAAAAGAATTACTTTTGCAACAGCAGGGATATAACCGCATTGGCTGTTGTAATAACTATTTTTTATTATTTCTGTTTCAAATAATATATTAAAAGTAAAATTGAATTAAGTGTCAAAGAATGTATAGTAATCTTCAAATAATAAAAGAACTCGAGAAAAGGATATTGGTACTCGATGGCGCTATGGGAAGTCTTATCCAGCAATACCACTTGACTGAAGAAGACTATAGAGGTGAGCGATTTAAAGACACTTTAATAGATCAGGGCGGCAATAACGACCTTCTGTCACTTACCAAACCGACAATTATTTCAGAAATACATGAAAAATACCTGGAAGCTGGTGCAGACCTGATTGAAACCAATACTTTCAATGCCAATCGGATTTCACAGTCCGATTACAAACTTGAAGATGTTGTATATGAAATGAATCTTGTTTCGGCTCAAATTGCAAAAAAAGCTGCTGCTAAATTTAGTAAACTTACTCCCGGTAAACCACGGTTTGTTGTAGGAGCGCTGGGTCCCTCGAATAAAACTGCGTCCATGTCGCCCAATGTAAACGACCCGGGCTACCGTGCTATCAGTTTCGACGAAATACGGGATGTGTATGCGGAACAGGCACGGGGACTCATTGATGGAGGAGCAGATTTGCTAATGATTGAAACTGTATTTGATACATTGAATGCAAAAGCTGCTCTTTTTGGAATAAAACAGGTTTTTGACGAGAAAGATATTGAACTTCCCATAATGGTTTCCGGCACAATAACCGATGCCAGTGGACGTACACTTTCAGGTCAGACAATAGAGGCATTTCTAACTTCCGTATCACACATTAAACTATTAAGTGTCGGGGTTAACTGTTCCCTGGGCGCAAAAGAAATGCGTCCCTATGTTGAAGTATTGGGTAAAAAGGCTCCTTTTTATGTAAGTGCACATCCAAATGCCGGTTTGCCCAACCAATTCGGTGGTTATGACCAGACTCCCGAAGAGATGGCTCAGGCATTGTTCCCCTATCTGGATGGGCAAAATGTAAATATTATAGGCGGATGCTGCGGAACAACTCCCGAACATATCAGGGTTATAGCCCAAATGGTTGAGAAAGCTGAGAAAAGAAAAATACCGGAAACCGATAATCAAACCCGTCTCAGCGGGCTCGAGGTGATAACTGTTTCGCGGGAAAATAATTTTGTAAACATCGGTGAGAGAACAAATGTTTCGGGTTCACTAAAGTTTGCCCGGCTTATTAAGGAAGAAAAATACGAAGAAGCTATTTCCGTTGCCCGGGAACAAGTTGAGGGGGGTGCACAAATTATCGATGTGTGTATGGATGATGCCATGATTGATGCGGAAAAAACCATGGTGCGGTTTCTGAACCTGATTGCTTCAGAACCTGAAATAGCCCGTGTTCCTATTATGATCGATTCTTCAAAATGGTCGGTTATTGAAGCCGGACTAAAATGCATCCAGGGCAAAGGAATTGTTAATTCCATTTCGCTTAAGGAAGGTGAATCAAAATTTATTGAGCAGGCCCGTAAAGTACTTGACTATGGAGCAGCCGCAGTTGTAATGGCTTTTGATGAAAAGGGACAGGCCGATACATTTGAACGCCGGATAGAAATTTGCAGGCGTGCCTACGACTTATTAACAAAGAAAGTTGGATTTCCTCCGGAATATATCATCTTCGATCCTAATGTTCTTGCCATTGCCACAGGTATTGAGGAACATAATAATTATGCTGTCGATTTTATTAATACAGTGAAATGGATAAAAGATAACCTGCCCTTTGCTAAAGTAAGCGGAGGCATAAGTAATCTTTCATTCTCCTACCGCGGTAATAATACCATCCGCGAGGCCATGCAATCGTCATTTCTGTTTCATGCTACAAAAGCAGGACTGGATATGGGCATTGTTAATCCCTCAATGCTTGAAGTCTATGATGATATCCCTAAAGATCTGCTGGAACTTGTTGAAGATGTAATTTTTAATCGTCGGGCCGATGCTACCGAGCGGCTCACTGAGTATGCCGAAACGGTTGTACAAAAAGATAAAAAAGAAACACGAGTTGAAGATTGGAGAAACAACCCGGTGGAAGAACGGTTAAAACATGCGCTGATTAGAGGCATTGTCGAATTTATTGAATCTGACATAGAGGAAGCCCGAAAGAATTATGCCAGGGCTTTGCATGTTATCGAAGGTCCCCTGATGGAAGGAATGAATGTAGTAGGCGATCTTTTTGGCTCCGGTAAAATGTTTCTGCCCCAGGTGGTGAAAAGTGCAAGGGTAATGAAAAAAGCCGTATCGGTATTGCTCCCCTATATCGAAGCTGAAAAGGATTTGGATGCTGCTCAGCAGGGAGCAGGTAAAATATTGCTGGCCACCGTAAAAGGTGATGTTCATGATATAGGAAAAAATATTGTCGGTGTAGTCCTCGGCTGTAATAATTACAACATCATTGATCTGGGTGTAATGGTGCCTACTGAAAAAATTATTCAGACAGCAATCGAAGAAGATGTCGACATCATTGGATTAAGCGGCTTAATCACCCCATCGCTTGAAATAATGGTTAACTTTTCAAAAGAGTTGGAAAAACTGGGAATTGATAAACCTTTGCTGATAGGAGGTGCCACTACTTCCAAAATTCATACAGCCGTTAAAATCGAACCTAACACAAAAACTCCGGTCATTCATGTGAAGGATGCATCAAGAAGCGTAGGTGTTGTAAATAATCTGTTATCGAAAGAAAATCGTTCCGGGTATATTAAAAAGATCCGAAAAGAATACGATGATTTACGAAAAAATTATGCAGGAGCAAGTTCAAAAGTGCGTTTCATTACACTTGATGAATCCCGCAAAAACCCATTGCAGATCGACTGGGAAAAATCATCGATCCCGAAACCTTCTTTTATCGGATTAAAAGTTTTCGAGGACTATCCGATTAGCGAGATCCGTGAATACATCAGTTGGGTTTTCTTTTTTGTTGTCTGGCAACTGCGAGGTAAATTTCCTGATATTTTAAAAGACACGAAAGTCGGTAACGAAGCCCAAAAGCTCTTTGATGATGCTAACCGGCTTCTCGACCGTATCAAAAAAGAAAAACTCTTGAGAGCAAAGGGTGTTCTGGGATTCTTCCCGGCAAATTCTGTTGCCGATGATATTGAAATTTATGCTACCGAAGAACGTAAGCAGGTTATTGCAACATTTCGAAATTTACGCAATCAAACATATAAAGAAAACGGTGCCCCTAATTTATGTTTATCCGATTTTATTGCACCGAAATCGAGTGGAATAAAAGATTATATCGGAGCTTTTGCCGTAACAACAGGTCTGGGAATTGAGAAAATACTTGATGAATTTACGCGGGATCAGGATGACTATAACAGTATTATGATCAAAGCATTAGCTGATAGACTTGCTGAAGCATTTACCGAAATTTTACACCTGAAAGTCAGAAAAGAATTCTGGGGCTATGCACCCAACGAAAAACTCCCCTTGAATGATCTATTGCTTGAAAAATATCAAGGAATCAGGCCTGCACATGGCTATCCGGCTTGCCCCGATCATTCGGAAAAGGAAACACTTTTCAATTTACTCGATGCCGAAAAGAATGTAGGTATTAGTCTGACAGAAAGTTTCTCAATGGTTCCGGCAGCGTCAGTTAGTGCGCTTATGTTTTCACATCCGGAATCGAAATATTTTTTTGTGGGCAAGATAGGGAAAGACCAGATCGAAGATTACGCAAAGCGAAAACAGGTAAGTATAGAACGCATAGAAAGCTGGCTCGCTTCCGATTTAAATTATTCCTGATAACTTAATAAAATCCTAATCAACATATTATTACTTGCTATGAAAATCACTGATCTTTTTCTCTCACAGGATAAAACTTTTTCATTTGAATTTTTCCCTCCCAACGATGAAATATCGGCAGTTGATTTCGGGATTAATGTCGGACGGTTAATGAAACTCTCTCCATCGTTTGTCACAGTAACATACGGAGCCGGGGGATCGACACAGGAGCGAACATTTGCATTAGTCGATTATCTGCAAAACAAAATAGGATTAACCACTATGGCACATTATACTTGTATAAATGCCACTAGGGAAAAAATAAAAAAAGATTTGGATTCACTGATTGAAAAAGGAATTCAAAATTTAATGCTTCTCAGAGGAGATCCTCCAAAAGGGCAGGATAAATATGTTCCCAAAAAAGGCGGTTTCAGGTATGCTAGTGAACTTATCGAATTGATCGATCAACATTATGATTTCAGCAAAGCCGGTGCTGCTTATGTCGAAAAACACCCCGAGGCTATAAGTATGACTGAAGACATCCTTAACCTTAAGACCAAGGTTAATGCCGGAGCTGATTTCCTGATCACACAACTTTTTTTCATCAATAAAAATTATTTCGATTTTATTAAACTGGCGCGCAAAGAAGGTATTACCTGTAGAATAATTCCGGGTATTATTCCACTTACTTCATACCATCAGATTGAAAGATTCACTAAGATGGCCGCTGCAAAAATTCCTTCTGAACTCAGATATGAAATTACAAGCTATAAAAACAATCCCGAAAAAATGTACGAGATTGGAGTAAACTATACTATAAAACAATGCAGAGAACTTTTAGATAAAGGAGCCCCTGGAATTCATTTCTATACTTTAAATAAATCGAGAGCTGCAATTGAAATTTTCGAGTCACTCTAACACCGACACGAATGACTATTCGTATTGAATTTATATCTTTAACCACAAATTGAGTTAAGCGGGAGTAGCTCAGGGGTAGAGCATTAGCTTCCCAAGCTGAGGGTCGCGGGTTCGAATCCCGTTTCCCGCTCAGAAAGAAAAGAGACTATCTCAGGTTGAGTAGTCTCTTTTTTATTAACTACTTAGCAATTTTAAGATCTTATCAGCAATAGATCGATGAATAAAATATAAATAAGTTTATTTTTGTTACTCAGGACTATTACTAAAAAATAATCATCAATTGATATACATTAATTTTTTGAAGCTAAAATGAATAAACAATCCGATTCCAAACTCAATCACAATAATATCTCAGAAAAATTCATCGACCAGTTATATAGTCTTCAATTCAGCTTTGTTGACGACAAAGGAAATAAGATGGAAGTCTCAGAGAGTGGTTTTCTGGGCCTTCTTGCAACCGGTTATAAGGGATTGGCTATGCTTCGCAAGAAAAGAGGCCAAACCCATCTTTACTATAAATTTACAAAGGGTAAAAAACTTATCCGAAGAAATCCCCGGACCAGAAAGAATTCACCCAATAGAAGAAATAAACCTGAATGACATTTCCTTCATTTCAGATCTATTACTTTCTTGCTTCATATGATTATTTAATTGATCTTAACTGTATGAACAATATGAATGAATGAAAATCGTATTTTTACTTAGTAACCTTAAATCATATAGACATGAGAAATATTGCATTCGTTTCGATTTTACTTTTAGCAACAAATTTTACATTTGCTCAAAACGAACCTGAAGATTATGTTGCAACCTTCTTTAATCTGTTAGGCCAGGGGAAAATATCCGAAGCTATCCATAAGATCCCAACTAACAACAAATTTGACTCTGATACTTCCTATACATCAAAACTTCTTACTAAGTTGGAATTATTGAGTAAAAATTCGGGGGAATATTGTGGTTATGAGCTCATTGAGAAAGAAGAAGTCTCGGAATCCTATATCGTATACACTTATTTCATCAAGTATATGAATGTTCCCCAGCAAATTCAGTTTATATTTTACAAACCAAAAGATGCCTGGCAAATTAATCATATTGCGCTTTCCGGTCAGGCCAGGCAGGCTGCAAACAGACGACCCGGTTTTCGAAAGTAAAACTTCATATCATTAAATCCGGATTCTTTTATTCACGTTTAATTATATATTGATGTCCAATACAAAAAGGGATGAAGATAATATCCTTACTCTACAATGAAAAAAATAGCAAAAAAAGTATTATTAATAGGATGGGATGCAGCCGACTGGAAAGTAATTAATCCTCTTATTGATGCAGGCCAGATGCCGGCTATGGAAAAACTGGTTAATGAAGGTGTGATGGGAAATATCAGTACACTCGAACCTCCATTTTCTCCCATGTTATGGACAAGTATTGCTACCGGTAAAAATGCAGATAAGCACGGAGTTCTGGGTTTTACTGAAGCTGATCCTGAAGGTATGGGAATGCGTCCAATAAGTTCTCATTCAAGGAAAACTAAAGCTATCTGGAACATTCTTATGCAGAGTGGGCTAAAAACGCATGTTCTCGGATGGTGGCCGTCAAATCCTGTAGAACCTATTAATGGAATCATGCTATCAAATCATTATTCTCATGCACGGAGTAAACTCACCCAACCCTGGCCATTAGCTCCGGGAAGTGTCCACCCCCCCATTCTTGAGGAATTTTTTGCCGAGATGAGAATACATCCGCAGGAACTTACCGATCAGCATTTATTACCCTTTGTGCCTGATGCAGCTAAAATTGATCAATCAAAAGATCCCCGCCTCAGACACATTGCTAAAAATATCAGCGAAGCGGCTACTCTGCATGCTGCTGCCACCTGGATTCTCGATACGCAGACCTGGGACTTTATGGCTCTCTATCTCGATACTATCGATCATTTTTGCCACGGTTTTATGAAATACCATCCGCCTCGTCTGCATAATGTTCCCGAAGCGGAATTTGAGCTGTACAAAAATGTGGTCACATCGGCATACCGCTTTCACGATATGATGCTGGAAAACCTGGTAAAACTTGCCGGTGAAGACACAACCATCATTCTCATTTCCGATCATGGATTTCATTCCGATCATTTACGAACTACCTATATCCCCGATGAGCCGGCAGGTCCGGCCGATCATCACAGGGAACATGGTATTATCTGTATGAAAGGGCCCGGAATAAAAAAGGACGAACTCATTTATGGAAGTTCTCTGCTGAATATTACACCTACAATTTTAACTCTTTTCGGACTTCCCATTGGGAAAGATATGGATGGCATACCCATCCTTCAGGCATTTGAAGAAGAAATTGAAATTGAGACCATCCCCTCGTGGGATACGATTGAAGGCAATGACGGCATGCACCCTGCCGAAACCCGAAGAGACACCGTTGCCGACCGTCAGGCTTTACAACAACTTATTGACCTGGGTTATGTCGAAGATCCTGGCCCAGATAAAAAACAAGCAGCTGAAAAAGCCGAAAAAGAGACCAAATATAACCTGGCTCGTGTTTATCTTGGCAACTTTCGTTACATCGAGGCCATACAAATTCTGGAAGAATTATATAGCCATGAAAAAGATCAGGGTCGATTTGCTCTCCGCCTGGCAAAATGCTATTCTGAAACCGGAAATTATGCAAAAGCCGAAGAGTTACTTGATGAATTTATTAAGATAGCGATTGAGAACAGTAAGGATATTAATAAGATTAAAGAAGAGTACGAGAAGCTGTATCAGGAAAAACCCAAGGAAAAAAAGAAAAACGAAAAAGAGTTTCAAAAAGAAGTCCGCCGTCAGCTAACCCTTCAGAATAATGTTGGCCAGGCTCATCTACTACTTTTCGATTTAAGAATTCTGAAAGAAAAACCTGCCGCTATTCTCAAAGATATTGAGGAGAAATTTCCTAAAAGTGCAAGACCCATTTCCATGCAACGAAAACTTGCCAGTCTGTACTATAAACTAAAGAAATTCGATCAGGCTGAAGAATGCTATCTCGAATTATTAAAATTCAATCCTGAAAGTGCCATGTCGTTCAATGGCTTGGCCCTTGTATACCTTGCCCAGAAGAGGTACGTTGAAGCAGCCAATGCTGCACTCGATGCGATAGGACTGAATTATTACCATCCAATGGCACACTTTCATCTTGGGGAAGCCCTGTTATCGCTCGAAGATTATGAAAATGCAGCTAATGCGTTCGAGGTTTGTCTTAAGATCATTCCCAATTTCGGGAGTGCAAGAAACAAATTAATAGATCTTTACAACAACCGGCTTAATAAACCCGAAGCGGCAGCGAAACACAAGGAGTTTTTCGAGAAGAAAAATCTTATTGAATCGGAAGAAGAGGAATTACAGGAATATCCGGAATTGGGTGAATTGCAATCAAAAATCGTGGAGCTTGATAATCCAATCATTGTTGTCTCCGGACTTCCGCGATCGGGAACATCACTTATGATGCAAATGCTGAATAAAGGTAAAGTTCCAATATTCACTGATAATAAAAGAAACTCCGATGAGAGCAACCCAAAGGGGTATTTTGAACATGAAGCAGTTAAAAGTCTTAGGCGTGATAAAAAATGGCTCCCCCAGGCAACCGGGAAAGCAGTAAAAATAATTTCCCACCTCCTTCCCCACTTGCCGGCAAAATATAATTACAAAGTTATTTTCATGCTTCGTGATATTTCGGAGGTTGTACGCTCACAGCATAAAATGCTTGTTCTGCAGGGGAAACATAAAGAAGATACGTATCCGGCACGTCTTGAGATAGCGTTTAAAAATCAACTGCTTAATGCTAACAACTGGTTAAAATCCAATCATAATGCATCGGTACTGTACATAAACCATATCGATGCTATTACTAAACCAAAAGAAGTAGCTGAAAAGGTTCAACAATTTCTGGGAAAGCCTATGGATATTAACAAGATGGCTACAGCAGCCGATGCATCGCTTTACCGGGAGAAAAGAAAATCCTGAATCTCCTGATCCCTATTAATGATGAGTCCAGTATATCAAATAATAGTCTTATCTGTTCTATTGAATAGCTTCAAGGAGTGTCTTTAAAAATACCCAGAATTTGTTTACCGACCCAATATGCACTTTTTCATCAGGTGAATGGGGATGCCTGATAGTAGGACCAAATGATATCATATCCAGACCGGGTATCTTACTTCCTATAATTCCACATTCCAGCCCCGCATGAATAACTTTTACTTTCGGCTCACTGCCAAATTCCTTCTGATAGGTATTCCCTGCGAAATGCAGTATTCCGGAATTACGGTCTGGTAACCATCCCGGGTAGCCATTACATAACTCAGCTTTAATGCCTTGATCTGTAAAAATTTTCCTGGCTTTCTCTGCTATTTCCATCTTTTCCTTATCATCAGAACTTCTGAGTAGTGTTTGTACCTCAATCGTTCCCTTTCCGGCTTTAACGATAGCAAGATTATTCGAGGTTTGTACCATGCCGGGCAGACTTTCCGACATAGCTATCACTCCATCGGGGCAATTCATTAATAATGCAATAAATTTCTTCTGATCGCTATTATCCATGGTTAATTCATGGGAAGTAACTGACTCAGACTGTAAAGTAATATTGTTCTCAATTCCCGAGTAATGCTTCTTCAAATCTTCCTGTACTTTACTCAGGTAAGTTTTGAGTTTTTCCTCATCATTATTGTCGATGCACAGAATAGTCTCAGATTCCCGCGGGATAGCATTTCGTAAATTACCACCTGAAAAACTTACCAACTGAAACTGCATCTGCTTTGACAGGTTAGTTAATACATCCGCCATAACCTTATTTGCATTGGCGCGCCCCAGGTTAATATCAATTCCCGAATGTCCTCCCTTCAGCCCGGAGAAAGAAATCTTATAACAGGTACCCCTCTCTGATTTAACAGCAGTATAGCTCCATCTAGCATTCAGGTCGATTCCGCCGGCACAACCAATGAAGAGTTCTCCTTCATCCTCCGAGTCAAGATTAAGCAGAATTTCACTTTTCAGATCGTTTTTATTAAGTCCGAAAGCACCATCCATACCGGTTTCTTCGCTAATTGTAAAAAGCGCTTCTAAAGGTCCGTGCTGAATATCCCCGGCCTCAAGAACTGCCAGGATAGAAGCAATGCCGATGCCATTATCGGCTCCCAGAGTGGTTTGATTGGCCTTTACCCATTCTCCGTCAATAATAGCCTCAATAGGGTCGGTAAGAAAATCATGAATCTTATCGGAATTTTTCTGAGGTACCATATCGACATGAGCCTGCATGACAACTCCCTTAATCTTTTCTTTACCTCCGGAAGCTTTCTTTCTGACAATCAAATTACCTGTTGAATCAATCTTATTTTCTAAGCCCAATTGTTCAGCAAATTGCCTGATATGTTCTATAACCTGCTTCTCATGACCCGAAGGCCGGGGGATTTGTGTAAGGTCATAAAAATGTTTCCAGATTCTTTTCGGTTTGAGATCAAGTATTGTGTTCGACATGGTTATTTTATATTAGTTAACTACCTCTATTTTTGATATTTTGTAAACTATTTAGCTATTAAGTGTCTAAAGTGTTTAAAGTTTCAAATTTTTACCAATAGAAGTGAAGATAGCAAGTATTTCACTCGCTTCCTTCATAATTGGTTCCAACTTTATAGAATCACTCCATTCTAATTCAGCAATAATTTCCAACCAGTATACTGTCTCACTTGCTTCACTCTCACATATTTTAATTTTATTCGTAAAATCTGCTTTACTTCGCGATCTGTTGGCTTCCCTATAGTTTGCACCAATACTGGTAACCGATTTTGTTAGCTGATTTTTAATCACTTTTCCCTCAGGTATGGCAGGTAAATTAACAGATAATTTGATTATATTAATTGAGAAATTCCTTGTTCTAATTTCTAACTGTTTACTAAATTCTTTATTTTCCACAATAAATTTTTTTAGGCACTCTATACTTTAGACACTCCATCATTTATTCTCTGTAAAATACTAGGTAGTCTCATTTTGTTACAATTGGAAATGAAAGTATATCGAACTGGAACTAATTTACACCGTTTAACATAGTATTAACAATTTTATGAAACAAAAATTTATTACTTTGCGTTCTCCATAGAGTAATTCTCCGGCTATAAATATGAAGATAAAAAAGTTAATAATAATAGGGTTTTTCCTGATTTCACTTACAGTTGAAGCACAGCATGTTAAGTGGTATACTTTCGAAGATGCCATTGAATTAAATAAAAAGGAACCCCGGAAAATAATGGTTGATGTGTATACCGACTGGTGTGGATGGTGTAAAGTAATGGATAAGAGTACATTCAACGATAGTATTGTAAGTGGTTATCTTAATGAAAGATATTATCCGGTAAAACTAAATGCCGAACAAAGAGAAAATATTCAATTTAATGAAGTAACATTTAAATTCGTTGCCCAGGGAGCCAGGGGTTATCATGAATTGGCTGCTGCCCTGCTAAATAATCAAATGAGTTATCCTTCCGTCGTTTTTCTCGATGAAAATATCCAGATCATACATGTTCAGAAAGGATATGTCAAGGCACAACCCTTCGATGAAATAATTAAATTTATTGGTGGAGATTTTTATAAAACAACTACCTGGGAGATCTGGAAGAACGGATATAAATCACCATTCTCCTCAAACTAAATAAGTGTTTCTCATTTTATGCTTACTGATAAAGCCGCAAAAAATACAAAGACTGCCATCAACGACAGTCTT
Organism: uncultured Bacteroidales bacterium; assembly: GCA_964592225.1. Classification (GTDB taxonomy): domain Bacteria; phylum Bacteroidota; class Bacteroidia; order Bacteroidales; family UBA10428; genus UBA10428. The sequence goes on along the minus strand of CAZQCO010000021.1, from coordinate 10,595 downwards.
TTTTCACTTTAGCTCCCTTTATTGACGTGCCTGAAGTACAATTAGATACTTGCTATTTTTTATTATTGAAGTTCTTTTTCAGGATGATAATTTCGATATCAAATTATATAATCACAATTTAAATTATTTTTACCGATCATTATCTCAAAGTCATTTATGGTTTTCAGTTCTGTAATTTTTTTATATGCTTTCCTCCCGCTTGTAGTCCTGGGTTACTACATTATTAATAAAAAATACAAAAATGCATTTCTCTTTGTGTCAAGCATTATTTTCTTTGCATGGGGAGGAGTGAGTTATTCCTTTATCCTGATCTTTTCCATTATTTGTAATTATTTTATAGGCAGGTTCATTACAATCTACAAACACCGAAAATTCTTTCTAATTCTCGGACTGGTGATTAATTTGCTTGTTCTAATCATTTTTAAATATGCCAATTTCATTATTGATAATATCAACTTGTTCTTCCAATTTTTCCAGATACCCACGGTTAAAAATCCCAGTATATTATTACCTGTAGGTATTTCTTTCTATACATTTCAATCGCTTTCCTATTTGATTGATGTTTATCAAGGAAAAACTCCGGGACAGAAAAGCTTTATAAATCTTGGATTATATATTTCCCTTTTTCCTCAATTAATTGCAGGGCCTATTGTGAGATACCATGATATTGTCAGGCAGATTACTGAAAGAAAAGTAAGCTATACCAAGTTTTCTAAAGGTGCAATACGCTTTTGCCTGGGACTGGCCAAAAAAGTCATCATTGCTAATAATCTTGCCTATTTAGCAGATAAAATATTCTCCCTCCAGATTCCGGAACAGACCATGCTCTATACATGGATAGGTATAATTGCTTATACCTTTCAGATTTATTATGATTTTTCCGGATATTCCGATATGGCTATCGGGCTTGGTAGAATGTTCGGTTTTGAAATACTTGAAAATTTTAACTTCCCGTACATTTCCAAATCCATTCGAGAATTCTGGCGCCGTTGGCATATTTCATTATCCAACTGGTTCAGAGATTATTTATATATACCCCTGGGCGGAAACAGAAAGGGGAAAATGCATACCTATTTTAACTTACTCATTGTTTTTATCATAACAGGATTCTGGCACGGTGCCAGCTGGAGCTTTTTGATATGGGGATTGTTGCATGGATTTTTCCTTGTAATTGAACGAATCGGATTTGAAAACAGGCTGAAGAGGCTACCCGGTATCATTCAACATTCCTATGCTTTTATCGCTACACTTTTTCTTTGGGTATTTTTCAGAAGCGAGACACTAGGTTATGCTCTAGCCTACATTAAAACCATGATAATCCCGACTCATCATGTGGTCGATGTTTTTCTTTTACGTGAGCTTATAAATTATGAATCGCTTACAATTTTTATTTTGGCGATATTGGGAGCATTTAATTTCTTTCCGTTCCTGTATTCCCGAATTGTAAGTATGCTAACTGCTTTTACATGGCTGAAAAAAAGTCATATTTCAGCTATTAAAACTGCCTTGTATTCATTCTTCATAGTCATTATCATGGTAGTTGCCACTACTTACCTGATATCAGGAACCTATAACCCTTTTATCTATTACCGATTCTGACATGAACACTTTGCAGCATAAAATAATATCCATCGTATTTGTGGCCATTATTGGTTTGGTTTGGACAAATCAGCAGTTTCATTTAATAAAGGATATTGAAAGTGCCGAAAACCGAAGTTTGACTACCCGTCCTAAGATAAATATCAACCGTATGGATAGCTATCCAAAAAAATACAATGCTTATTTTGAAGATCATTTTACGCTGAGAAACCGCCTTATTAAATTGCATACATATATAACCACTCAGCTTTTTCATAAAAACATTGTATCCAATAAAGTAGTTATCGGTAAAAACGACTGGTTATTTATTGTCGATCATGAATTGGACAACTACAGGGGAGTGAATCTTTTTGACAGTACCCAGCTTAGGCTGCTTAAAAATGAATTTGAATACCGGAATGAAATCCTTAAGAAGATGGGTATCAAAATGTATTTTATAATTGTACCTGACAAATATTCAATCTATAGTGAGAATCTGCCTGTCTATATTAAAAAAGGTAAACCCGGCCGTACTCAACAGGTTATTGATTATTTTGCGAAGTATTCCGATGTGAAAGTTATTAATGCTGCCGATAGTCTGCGCAGGTATAAGGGTGAAATTCCTATATACTATAAGTATGATACCCATTGGAATGAAGTAGGCGGTTTTCATTTCTCAAAGATCATTACTTCATATTTACTTCAGGATTCGGTGAATGTTATAAACCATACTATCGGCAAATATGAACTGACAAGCAGGCCCCGCTTACGCGGAAACATTTCATCGATGCTTCCCGGTACAAAAGCTTACCATGAATTATCGTACAGCCTTGTTCCAACATTCGATGCTGCCGATACCATAGATACCATACGCTATATATGTCCCTATAATTTCTCACTGGCTCACCGTTACCAGTTCTTATTTACCAGCCACAATCCTGAACTTGCCAATGTGTTAATCATCCGCGATTCCTTCGGAGATAATATGATGCCCTATTTTAAGAATAATGTTAACAATTCTACCTTTATTTTCGATGCCTGGCAGTTTGGTTTTAATTTAGAAATCATTGAAAAAGAACAGCCTGATGTTGTTATTTACCTTGTACTGGAGAATCTGATGCAAAATATCCTGGATCATTTAACTGTCCGATAAGACAGATTTATTTTTTATATGCAACATATATATCATCTTCTATCATCACTCCATCTTTATAAATAATCTTGTTTTTCAATATTTTATTGAACATTGAGAAGTGAAGTAAACTTGCCCTGTTAATTTTCGCTTTTAATCAGAAAATGAGGTATTTTTATTCAACCAAACCAATTATTATTCAAGTTGCTCGTTTTTGCGCAGTTACAAAAGCAATAAAATTCAACATATCATGAAAAAAAAACACTACATCCAAGAGCTGAATCTGAAAAAATCCTTAAAGAAAGGCTCCAAAGGAAACGATGTGAAAAAAGTACAGGAATGGCTCAACTTGTGGCGATATTACGATAACAGCTGGCATCATAAAGTAACGGTCGATGAGGATTTTGGCCCTCAGACCGAAACTGTGGTAAAAGCTTTCCAGTCGAAAAAAGGACTTACCGTCGATGGCATTGTAGGCAAGCAAACCTTCAGCAAACTAACTTCTCCCATGATAAAAGCTTTTACACAGATAGCGGGAGACAACTTAAGAACATTGATTATTCAGTATGCCGAACAACATCTGAACAACAGGCCGCGCGAACTGTACAACAATAACCTGGGCCCCTGGGTAAGAGCCTATATGGATAACAATGAAGGAAAGCAATGGGCATGGTGCATGGGTTTTGTGCAGACTATTCTGGACCAGGCCTTTTCCACCCTGAACCAGACCTTCACCTCAATCATGCCACACACCTATAGTTGTGACGTGGTTGGCGAATATGGCATCACCAATAACAAGCTGATACGAAACGCTCTGCTCAGACAAAATCCCGCTTACTTTGAGGCCGGCGATATTTTCCTGGTAGTTAAGCATCCGCACGACTGGACGCATACAGGTATTGTAACCAGCGTGAGTGACGACTGGATACATACCATTGAGGGCAACACCAACGACGAAGGAGCGCGTGAAGGTTTTGAAGTATGCCTGCGCATGCGGAATTATACTACGCGAAATATCGATCTGTTTAAGGTGGTTTGAGCATAAGGAAAGTTGTATCCGAGCAGGGATAACCGGTTATTCTTTGACGGGTCCCACGGTTTTTATTTTCTCCTGTATCATTTGTTCTATCTCATCCCGCTGACCCAATGGAATGGAATTCATTGTTTTTGTTAAATCCACCACCTTATCCGATTTTCGTATGGTATGGATCGGGG
>CAZQCO010000021.1:0-6570 GCA_964592225.1 uncultured Bacteroidales bacterium | reverse complement strand
TTTTTCTCCTTTGATAATGAGAAGATTATATATCCATAAAAGTCAGAACTTCGGACTTGGAACCATTTTATGCTTTTTCTTTTTAAGTTTCTGCTCCTGGTTGAACAAAAATACCATGGAAACCTCATGAGCTCCTCCGGTAATTGAGTTTATTTTATTTAACGAATAGTCAAAACTATATCCGATAGCATAATTGTCGAATACCATTCCTGCTTTAAAAATTAGTGCCGAATTATTGAATTCTCCGAAACTGTTTTTAATAAACGGTAATCCTCTGTACCAAAGTCCCAATTCTAACGATTTTTTCGCCCAATAGGCGCCAAGATCCAACTGCTTAAAATTATTTTGATATTTAAAAAGATATGAAAAATATATATGATCCCTGTCATATAACAACCGTCCCTGAATTGTTTTTAAGAGGACTCCTCCAAAAGTGATGAATTTTACAGGAATAACAGAGCTTTCACCTGAAAATGATTCCCTTGTTAGAGGTAAATGATCAACATTTATCCCAAACCATGATATATCAGAATAAAATAAAGCCGAAACTGCTGCCTCAAAATTGGTTATATTGCTTGATTCAATATTTACGGGATAATTGCTATTCGTATCATCGAAGGACAATTGACTTCCAAAAACGATCTTATTCAAATCAATTCTTTTGTTGATCGTGTTGATCTGAAGGCCGGGGCGAAATTGCCAGGTAGGGTTCAGTTCCAATGCATACGAATACTGAATCCCTCCGTTTGTAACAATATATCCTCCTCCGTTAGAATAATCCTGCATTACAAAAATCCCAAGCCCTCCATGTAACAACGAAATGGAATGATCTACTGCGACTCCGTAAGTAAAAAATGTACTGTTGAGCAAGGGCCACTGATCCCTGGAAATGAGCGTCAGCCTTCCGCCTTCGGTAGCACCGGCAAATGACGGAGCGATATTGAATTTCGCCGAATAGTACTGCGAGAACTGTACATCCTGGGAGAACAGGCTTACCTTTGCCAGCAATGCGAGCAGTACAATCAAACTATTTTTTCTTTGTGTTTTCATAGCCGTACTTAATAAATCAGTGATACACTTCCTACTGTTGACATTGCTCTGCCCGTTGAACATCTTGACTTAGCCTCGTATACGTAAGTATCCTGGGAAGCCAGTTTCCCTTTATAGTATCCGTCCCATCCCATTTCAATATCTTTGCTGGTAAAAATCAACTCTCCCCATCGGTTGTAAATTCTGATCTCGAACTCAACGATATCTTCGTAAATCGGGTGGAATATTTCATTGTTATCTATTACCTGAGCCGGATTGTAATACCCTCCACTCGGGCCGTTTTTGTTGGGAATAAATCCGTTCGGGAACAGTATGCGGCAATCCTGTATTATGGTTAGAGCATTATTTACCCTTAGTGAATCAAAGCATCCGGCTTCCGACCAGACTGAAAGGCTAATATCATATACACCATTTGATGAATAGCTATGGGTAGGCTCGTACATTTCCGAGGATTCGCCATCTCCAAAATCCCATAAATATTGAATTGCGTTTGAAGACATGTTAATGAAATCTACGGATTCATAGGTATTTGCTTCGCCAGGACTTACTGTAAAACCAGCAATGGGTCCCTCATTAATGGTTATTGTTTTTTCTGATATAACCTCATCTGAACCTTTTATTGCACGAAGCGAAACTTCGTAGATACCAGGTTCTCCATATACTGTCCTAGGATTTTCCTCGTTCGAATAATTGCCGTTCCCGAAGTCCCAATTGTAACTATCAGCCCCGGTTGAAAGGTTTATAAATGCAACATCTACAGGTGCACATCCTTCAAAAACAGCTATAAAATCGGATGTTAGGGATTCAATAAAAGTTACCTCTGTTGAAGTCGTGCCTGAACAACCGCCGGCACTTGCAGTAAGTGTAATTACATAGGTCCCGGAACCGAAATAGGTATGAACCCCGGGATTGTAATCTTCAGACCAGTTGCCATCGCCAAAATCCCAGTAGTATTGCCATGCGGTGTCAGACACATTGAATACCGTTACCGACCGGTTTAACGTGTCAACGCTAACTATAAAATCCGGTTCCGGATTTTCGTTTTCAGTTACAGTAATGCTATCACTCGCCCAGCAGCCGTACTTATCTTTGACTTCAAGGGTTATGAGTCCACTCGTATTTACTATAAATTCATTCGTTCCGGGCTGATTGTTCCAGAAATATTCTTCATAGCCGGGTTCTATCATCAGTATTTCGCTGCTGCCCTCACATAATTCCATATCCCCGCCCAGATCAACAGTGGGCCTATAAACAAAGAGTTCCAGAACTTCCGGTTCACTCACACAGCTGTTTTCATTCTGTTCGGTAGCTTCGAGGGAATGCAAGCCAGGGCTTTCATTCCAGACTACAATAACAGAATCCTTACGCGATGAAGAATTAATTATGGAACCTCCGGAAACTGTCCAGTCATACTCTGAACTTTCCGGACCGGGGATAATGTACAGAATCGTATCATTGAAGCATAGGGTATCTGTCTGGCCTTTCAGAACAGCCCAGTGTAATGATACAATAATCATTACGCTATAAAACCCTATGTTTCTGATACACTTCATTAATTCTATTTACCTTCTATTAAGCTTGATAGATTCTATTGTGCCAATTTGAACTGATGGATAAACAGTAATGGTGAATTCTTTTCTTATCGATACTATTTCACCGTCACCCAAAAAGTCGTCATTCATAGAGGTCAGTTCAATGGTATAATATTTACTGGATGCCTCGCTCGGATTCACTAAGCGTTCCGGTAATACAATATGAGCGGTATCGTTTGAAGTCGTTAGTGTATGAAACTCCGTATTGATGGCATCTCCGTTTTCGTCCTTTAAACCATTTGATTTAATGCTGTAGCTGTATGTGAAGTCTGCTGCTCCGGTCAGGTCCACAACAATATAGCCGCCAACCAGGTCGCCGGAACAAATGGTAAAATCGGGATAGTTTTTGTCAATCGATGCTGTGGGCATGCTCCATTGTCTTATTTTTTGTTTCATAATTATACTTGCACAGTGACTCACTGTTTTCTTTTGCATCATTATGTTCCCGGTAAAAAAGGTTGAAGTACTGTCATCGGATTGCCATTGTACCTCAATGGTATGCATGTCCGTTGTAAATTCAAGTACTGAGGGATCGGCAATTGTACCTTCGCCAACTGCTCCGGAAGTAATGATTTTACCTCCGGTAACCTCCCACCTGAATTCCTCATCCGGGTTCGCATCCGTTTCCAGGCTATATTCGACTATGGTTCCCTTTCGCACTTCTGCAAGGATTAAGGAACTATCAATTTCAGTTCCGATGAATTGTGATCGGGCCGGATTCAACGCTAAAATCAAACCCATAGCTACCAGCCATCTGCGGTTCACTTTTTTCATGATCGAATTATTTATGTTTAAATTTCTATACTTCATCATCTTCGTATTAATTGTTCGTTGCTTTCTAATGTTCCTGCCGATGTTTTTGGCTGAACATAAATAGTTACCCTGGCCAGGGATACATTCCCCGGCATATCGTCAGGCAGTCCATCCTGAACATCGGTAATCTCAAATTCATATAATTTTTCGGCACTGCCACTATTTTCAATACCGGCAATAACAATATCTGTTGACGTGTTGATGCTGTTTATAAATCCGGCTGTGTGGTCCTCTATTACTATTGCCGGATTATCTTTATCATAAAGTTTCCATTTGTATCTGTATTCCGGTTTTCCTTCAAAATCTACCTTAATTACAAATGATTCGCCTGAACATATTATAATACCAGATGTATCTGTGGAGGCTTTGGGCTGAACCCACGATTCAACATTAATTTGCTCTTCATCACTGGAGCAGGAGGAACCGCTTGTCCAGTTCACAACTTCATATACTCTCAGGGAACCATAATTTGCACTGGTCTTATTCGAATCATTCCAGATTACCTTTATGGTGTCGGCACCATCGGCAGTATAAGGTGAAGAATGCCCGATTATTGTGCCACCGGTAATGGTCCAGGTAAATTCAGCATTATTACCGTAAGGGCTATTTACATAATAGACTATAGTATCCGAATTCCTTATTTGCTCGAAGATAAATTGTGCTTTAGTACTCAACAGGTTGAATCCTAACACGACTATAGCTATATATAGATACCAGGATCTTTTCAAGATCTGCCTCTCTTATTATTTAAAACTTTTGCCCTTGTAAGTGATTAGTGGGTCTTCAGCTATTTTACGCCCCATCAAACCTATAGTTGTTTGCATAACGGTGATATATATGTATAAATAGTAATGATCTGGATCACTTTACAGGATTTTGTATTATATTAATTCTGTACATACAACCATGCTGTTAATAGTATCCTTGATCGCAATTTTCACCCTGAACCAGACTTTTACCTCAATCATGCCACATACCTACAGTTGTGACGTGGTGGGTGAATATGGCCTCACCAGTAACAAGTTAATAAGGAATGCCCTGCTTATACTAAATCCCGCTTATTTTGAGCCCGGTGATGTTTTCCTGGTCGTCAAACATCCGCACGACTGGACCCATACGGGCATTGTTACCGGTGTCAGTGACGACTGGATACATACCATAGAGGTCAATACCAACGACGAAGGCGTGCACGAAGGTTTTGAAGTATGCCTGCGCACCCGCAATTACATGAACCACAATATTGATTTGTTTAAGGTTGTATGAGCTGGAGGGGATGATGTATGGTCATAAAGCCAATTCCGTCTCGGGATGAGCGTCTATTCCTTGTTCGGCGGAGAAGCCTTAAGTTTCTCCTGTATCATTTGTTCTATCTCATCCAGCTGACCCAATGGAATGGAATTCAGTGTTTTTGTAATCAGTATTTTTTCATCATTTTTTATATCTATACTGGTCATAATCTATGCCTCTTTTAAAACTAATCGTCAGCTCCTTAGCTGTAATTAGATTTATATATGCCGAATCTACCTGGCTATCCTTACAGTGAAAGATTAATAAGTTTTTATCCAGGAATACAGGATAAAAATCTCCACCTAATGTGTTTCTGTACATGTCTCCTTTAATTTGTAATGACTTAGGTGTATCATCTGAAGTCCAGTCGACTTTGTAATCACCAATATGGCTCCCCTGATGAGCAATCCAATTACCTTGAAGCAAATTATAATCAATTGAGTCTTTAATAACCGAAGAACTTGTACTAAAATTTTGCCAATTATAATTTTCTCTATCCGGTACTCTGTCCTGTGCGCTGAGTAAAACAAATTGTCCGTATAAAATGACCAGTAAGAAAAAGTATATTTTTTTCATAACGGATTGGATTTTGGTTTGTCTTCCAGGCTTGTTATATCATATTTTCCCATCAGGTTTCGTTGATATAAATAATAATTAATCAGTCCTATTTGTTAATTATCTATCCCATATCGATATCATGAAGCACTCTCCCGGTATTGCTTACAATAGGATTTTATGTTCAGTTTCCACATAAGTATCTTATTCAAAGGTAGAAATTTAAGGATTCATGTCAAGTGTGTTTAATACACCAGAGGAAATTGGGTATAAAATTGAGTTGAACAAAGCCGCAATATGAAAAGTTGGGGAGGGCGGGCTACCTGCCTGCCATGCCTGCGGCAGGTAAACCGGCAGGCAGGCGTTCTTATCTACCGTTAGAGTTTTTGCCACAAGGTACAAAATTTAGCAACCCACCAAGTGCCGTTATGTTTTATATTGGCTGCTAGTGGCTGGTAGTTTCCTGATTTTTTATTTTCTTAGCATACTTTATTCTGATTGCTGCTAATCGTTCCTCTCTTAATTGAGGATTTGACAAATACTCTGCATGATGTTTATCACGAATATCGCGCATCATTTTAACTGCGTCAAAATCTTTCTTAGTTTTCATCGTCATCAAATTTTAAAATCTCTCTTGGAGTTCGGATCTCTAAAATCGAGAATCCATTTTTAAGATTTACCGAATTATACATTCTTATCCGATCAAGGTTGACAATATGTTTAAAGTTCCAACTTGCCAATACATTCACCTGATTAGTTGTCGCAATTGCAATATGAAGAGCGTCCTCATAGAATTTACTTGAAACAGCCTTTTCAGTTATATACTTATTAGCTAATTCTCTTGATTCTGTGTTAGAAGTTAATATCTCCAATGAATCATCAGGTATTGTGGTGAAATTATCCTGAACATGCTTCGGTGCATCAGATAATTCATCAATTGTAATGTCTGAAATAACCGCAATCTTTTTGCCATTCCTGAAATCATCAAATAATCGATTAGACCATTCTTCAAATTCCTGGTCAAAACAACCTCCAATTACTGATGTATCTATATACACTCTTTGTTTCATTATCTAAATGTCATTGAACAAAGATATTAAAAGTTCCCGGATGATCGATTTTGCACTCGAGCCCCGCTTGCCACTAACTTAATAAGATTTTAGGTTCAGTTTCCACATAAGTTTCCTATCCAAAGGTAAAAATTTAAGGATTCGTGTCAAGTGTGTTTAATGCACTTGTGGAAATTGGGTATAAAATTGCGTTGAACAAAGCC
>CAZQCO010000020.1:0-50182 GCA_964592225.1 uncultured Bacteroidales bacterium | reverse complement strand
TGGAATTATTGAAGGCAGTTGAAAAACAGTTTGATAACAGAAAAGAATTCCCTGATTTTACCGCAGGAGACACTGTTACTGTTCATTATAAAATTGTAGAAGGAAATAAAGAAAGAATTCAAAATTTCCGCGGAGTGGTTTTACAGCGAAAGGGAACAGGGCCTAAAGAAACTTTTACTGTTAGAAAAATGTCAGGAAATATTGGTGTTGAAAGAATTTTCCCGATCGTATCTCCTTTCATTGATCAGATCGATGTCAATAAAAAGGGACGTGTTCGCAGAGCAAGAATTTTTTACCTGCGTGATCTTACGGGTAAGAAAGCCCGTATCCAGGAGAAAAGATTTTAATAAGATACTAAATAAAATAACACAAATAGCCCTCTTCCGTCAATCGGTGAGAGGGTCTTTTTATATTCAATAGGAGTCTTCGCCGTATTTATTAGGAAAAACCTGTTTGCCCCGTATTGTTATCAGACAGGTGTTACACACTGACAGACAGCGATCAGTATTAGAAGTTATTTTATCCTTACTAAAAAATCTAGTTCCTTATTTATTTTTCATCCGGAATGTTGTAAATTTATTATGATGTATAAAATTGATAACAAGTGGTTATTAATTATATTTTTATTTTCGTTCTGATGTTCTTATTTTTATTTATATATGGTCAGTATTAAAGTATAGATTAAAATATAAAATATGAAAAACTCTACTCAGGAATGTAATCGTCTAATTGCTCGTTTAGCTGGTTATACGGCAGCAGCAGGAGCAATGATAACTTTAGCACATGATGCAAACGCTCAGGTTGTTTATTCCGGGATGCAAAATATCCCTCTTGATCCGCTGCCCGATACATTGCATCTGGATATGAATAATGATGCTGTTATTGACTTTAATTTTGTAGGTAATTTCTACTCTTTTAGCGGTACATATACAGGTCCTACTTCGACTTTTCAATATAGTGTTAAATACGGAAATGCATTTGTCCTTAATGGCAGGACAGATACCTATAACAGCGTGTTACTAAATCCTGTTACATACTCTCCAAGGGCATTAGACGAAGATGTAAATATTAATGCTGCTCAATCCTATTGGTGGCATGCAGCTGGTTTTACAACATATTATGCGGCACTTACTTATGGTTTATCATATAATTGGACCTATTTATCCACTGGTGGAGAACCCTATGAAACGCAATATCATATCGGTTATTCTGCCGGGAATTTTGCTGGAAAAATTAAATATCTTGGAGTAAGGTTCCATATAGGACCGAACATGCACTATGGCTGGGTAAGAATTAATGCGGCTGATTTTGGCTCTTTATACGTTGTTGACTGGGCTTATGATCAAAACCCCAATAAAGGAATTATAACAGGAGATAAACCTCCACAGGTAGTATTAAACGCAGGAGTTGTTTCCACACACGAGAAAACAGTTGTTGTTTCAGTAACATTCAATGAAGAAGTTACCGGACTGAGTGCCGGAGATTTTGTTGTAGGAAATGGTAGTGCAAGTAACCTGTCAGAATGGATATCCGGAAGAGAATATACTATAGAAGTAACAGCTAACAATCCTGGTGAAGTATCTATTGAATTGCCAGCCGATGCGGTGAACGATTTGAGCGGGAATCCTAATTCGGCAGCTGTAGTTTCCTATACATACGAAGAAATAGTAACAGATATTAATGAAATATCTGATTCTGATTTTAAACTTTATCCTAATCCTGTTTCTGACAGATTAACAATTGTATCGGAAACCGAAGCTAAAATAATGGTTATTGATTTAAATGGCAGAATTGTGTTGAATATGGAAAATATTCTGGAGAAGACTGTTGATACAGGCAATTTGCCTGAGGGTATATACACTATGAAAGTAATAACAAACGAAGGCGTATCGGTTCATAAATTTGTGAAAGAGTAATGTATTAAAATATATTTATTAAAAATGCCGGAACTACCGGCATTTTTTATTATTATTATTTTGAAATTCCTATCTTTAATTTTCGCTAATAATATTTACTGAATAAAATACAAAATATGAAAAAATCTACCCAGGTACGAAACGATTTACTTGTTCGTTTAGCCGGGTATACGGCAACAGCAGGAGCAATGATAGCTTTATCCCCTAATGCAACTGGTCAGGTTGTTTATTCAGGACTGCAAAATATTCCTATTGATACACTGCCCGATACATTGCATCTTGATATGAATAATGATGCCATCTTTGACTTTAATTTTGTTGCGAGTATGGATGAATGGAGCGGAACAAATCCAGGCATTTCAATATATAGTGGTAAATCCGGATTTGTATGTATTCTTAATGGAAGAACAGATACCTATAACGGCGTTTTAATTGGTACGAACTCTATGCCCAGGGCATTTAATGAAGATGTACTTATAAATTATGCCCAAACTTATTGGTATCATGCATTTTCTTTTCCTTACCCATGGGATGCACTTGCTTTTGGCTATTCAACAAATTATACGTTTTTATCCACTGGGGGAGAACCCTTTGAAACGCATTTTCATTATGGGACTACATATGGAAATTTTAACGGGGGAGTTAAATATCTTGGGGTAGGATTCTATATCGGCCCGAATGTACACTTTGGCTGGATCAGGATTAATACGGTTGAGTTTGGAGACATGTATGTTCTTGACTGGGCTTATGAACAAACACCACATAAAGGAATTATTACAGGCGATAAACCTCCACAGGTATTATTAAATGCAGGTGTTGTCTCCACACACCAGGAAACAGTTGTTATTTCAGTAAAATTCAATGAAGAAGTTACCGGACTGACTGCAGGAGATTTTGCAGTGGGGAATGGCAGTGCAAGCAACCTTATGGAATGGGTATCCGGAAAAGAATATACTGTGGAAGTTACAGCTAATAGTCCCGGTGAAGTAATTGTTGAACTACCTGGCGGTGCAGTAACTGATTTAACGGGAAATCCAAATTCAATAGCTGCTGTTTCCTTTACCTATGAAGGATCATTAGATGTTAATGAAGTTGATAATTCTGGTTTTAAACTTTATCCGAATCCTGTTTCTGACAGGTTAACAATTGTATCGGAAACCGAAGCCAAAATAACGGTTATTGATTTAAATGGTAGAGTTGTACTGGATATGGAAAATGTTCTGAAAAAAACTATTGACACAGGCAATTTACCGAAGGGTTTATACGCCATGAAAGTAATAACAAACGCAGGCGTATCGATTCATAAATTTGTGAAAGAATAAAGTTTTAAAGAATATTTCTTAAAAAATGCCGGTATTACCGGCATTTTTTATTTCAACAGTGTAATGCTTGGTACTCTGTATTTAAGTTCATTGTTGCTTTGTAAGAAGTTTTTACTTAAGTAATTTATCAGCACGGGCCCTGGCCTCCTGAAGTACTTTATCTGCTTTCTGGTTAGCTTCGTTCTCTATTTTCCGGGCTTTATCTTCACCTTCCTGACGTATCTTTTTAGCACTCTGCTCAGCAGCTGCTTTGGCAATCGGATTTTTTGCCTCTTTCACTATTCTATTTGCATTACTATTAGCTTCTGATCTAACAGCATCGGCCGCACGTTTACCTTCAGCTTTAATTTGTGCTGCCTGCCTTTCAGCTTCTTTTAATATTTTATCGGCTTCTTCACGGGCTTTTTTCTTGACATCTTCCTTTACTTCTTCCGTTTTGGTCTCAATCACTTCTTTAACAGCTTCTTTAACCTCTTCCTTAATATCTTCAACTGCATTAGTTACATTTTGTTTCAGATCGATTTTAACCTGAGGATTTTTCATAGGTCCTGTTACTTTGATGAGCATATCGACGGTTTCTGATTTGGAAATTTGAATTCCCTTTGAAGCTGCCTGGCTATATAGGTTATTGACTGCAGGATTTTCCAAGCCTAAGAGTTGCCTTGGAGCACTTAGATTTATAGAATAATCGAGTAAGTTGTCAAATGATTGTTCACCACCTATGGTCATTGTGATATCACTCATTTTGGTATCGAAGGGTTCAACATGCAGACTGCCATTTTGGATCTCAAATTTAATATCGACATCTTTCAGTACCATATTATTGAGGGCGTCAGTTTTAAGAGCCTGCCCAATTGCGGTAAAGGCATCGGCACCTGTGATTCCAATTTGATCCGATTGAAGCCGACCGTTGCCTGCAATGGTATTCATGACGGGTTTCATGTTGCTGGTTAACAGACTTGAGTATGTAAGACCTAATGTTATTTTACCAGTAGCTTTTGATGCGATGGGAGCTATTTTACCTAAAATATCGAAGGCAGCAAAGCTTTTTGTTATATCAATGCCAGTTGCATTAAAACTAAGATCTACCAACGGATTTTTAGTATCCTGAGTGTTGTATTCGCCTGTTAATTTAAGGGAACCGTCAAGAGTATTCATACTCAGGTTTTCCATCAAAATCCGGCCATCTTTAACATATATAATGCCTATAAGATCATTAATATCAAGTTTATCATACTTCAGGTATTTAATTGATGAAGTAAGTCGAAAATCAATATTTGAAGGTACCTCTATAACTTCGAGGGCAGATGTGTCTTCCGGTACATCTTCTTCCATATCTTCTCCCTCCGTCATGAATTCGTTCAGGTCAATTTTATTGGAGTTAAGACTTAACTCTCCTTTTATGGTTTCATCCTTAAGAGCATAGGGTATGAAATTTGTGAGTCTTCCGTTCAATCTGAAATCACTTGACCCAAGGACAGCATCGAAGGAATTAATTTCAACAAATTTTGGAGAGAATTTAATGAGAGCTGTAGTAAGGGTGAAAGATTTGGGTAAATCAGGACTATTATAAAAAAGATCTGTTACCTGAATAACACCATCGGCCTTAAATTCTTCGTATTGCTGATTTTCAATACTTGAGAGTTTTCCCATCCAGTCGAGGTTGGCTTTAATAATACCTTTGAGTTCGGTATCTTCCAGTGGAATCACATCCTGCATCGTATTCAGATCGATGGAAGCAATGAGTTTACCATTAGTAAACGGATCGCTTGTTGGTGTCCGGAGATTAAGTACCAGGTCGATAGGATTAGCGCCGAGATCCACATGGAATTTGTTTACATCAACAGTAGTATTATCCATTTGACTGCCATCATAATGTATATCTACATCGATCTGGATATTTTCTGCCGACTTTGGGAGATCGGGATAGCTGAAAGTGGCATTTTTAACCAATAGTTTTACATCGGCATTGGGCGTAGTTTCTTCAGTCACAGCTCCAACTACTTTACCTTCAAGTTGTAATTTGCCAGTAGTTTTTAAATCGGCAAAATCGTTTTTATAGATAGCTGGAACAAGCGAAAGAAGTGTTTTGAAATCGGTATTGCTGGTGGCGAAATGAAGATTAGTAATAATGTCACCTGATTCAGGCATTTCAATATCTCCCTCGAAACTTAGGATTAATTCATTGAGTGAGATATGGTTTTCGTTTAGCTTATAAATCGATTCCTTCAGATTGGCATCAACATCAAAATACATTCCCAGTTTAACATTTTTCAGGTAGGGGATCCCTCCCATTATAAAATTCAATCGTTCACTTTCCGAATTAATTTTTATAACAGAAAAATCCTGGGAGAGATCACCGGAAAGTTGAAAGTTAAAATTATCAAGCGCTGCACTCATGTTGGAGCTTAAATCGGTATAACGGATTCGGGCATCGACTATTTTAAAAAGCTTGAGAGCAATTTTAGTGTTGAACTCAGAAGGAGTCGTATCTATAGGTTCAATCAGGGTTGTATCACTTTCCGGAGCAATGTCCCAGTTGGCTTTTCCGTCCTTTAGCACAATGGCATTTATATAAGGACGATTGATCACGATTCGCTTAATATCGATGGTTTCCATTTTAATCACACTGATGATATTGACTGTCAGATCAAATGATTTTACAGTGAGCAATGTATCCTGATCAAATTCATCGATTCCAATAACCATTAAGTTTTTAAGACGAATAGATAAATTTGGAAAATTACGAATTAGCGAAATGTTTACATTTGAAATAGAGGCTTTTGCATCAATATTTTTTTCAAGTTGTTCATTAACAGTTCTCATAATTTTTCCTTTAAAGAGAAAGGGTGCAGCTATTAAAACAGCAAGTAGCAATACAATTATCAGCGAAATAATTTTAAGGAACTTTTTCATAATAGTATGGTTAAGTTGTTTTATCTAAAATTATGAATTATGTTGAATTTTTACCAAGGTCTAAATAATAAAAGTTCTAAAAAAAGCATCGAAAAAAACCGGAAACAAAAACTTTTGTTGCCCAAAATCGTAAAGTAATTAATTAATTCAACCAGGTTATGTTATGTTGTATGTAAAATATGCCTCTACTATTGAAGATTCGAAGAAATTCTTTGAAAATCAACCGTTTTCAAATGTATTATTTTCCGATGCCCCCGATGCCATATTCATATTACATGGAAAGGATTACTCAATTATCGACTGCAATAGTAAAGCTCTTATTTTTTTCGAAGCAGAAAACAAATCAAGTCTGATTAATTTGTCTTCTTTTCGGCTTTATGAAAGTGAACCTATCGAATTTTCCAGAAATCTTCTGGAAGCTAACATTAAAAATGGAGGTGAGCATACGCAGGAATTAGGATTCCGAACCCTGAAGCAGAATGTTTTTTGGGGCAAATTAATTAAACGTTCGGTTAAAATTGAAAATACTGAATATATTATTCTACGAATAAGCAAAGCTGTTGACTACATCAGTTCCGAAGAGGCATTGTCGGATATGTTAAGGGGAACAGCTAAAGTCACCGGAGTTAAATATTTTAAGGAATTGACCAAATTACTTTGCCGGACTTTCAGTGTAAAGCATTCCTTTATCGGAAAATTCTCTGAAAATGGCAAGTATTTCAAAGTAGTTGATTCATATGGACCCTTCCAGGGACTTAATCATGAAAAGAATCCGGTGAAAAGTTGTATAACAGAGAATGTTCTGAAAGGTTTTACTACATTCTATCCTGCCGGATCAGGAGATTTATTTCCTAGTGATGATTTTGTAGCAAAAAATAATATTGAAGGATTTATGGGAACCCCGGTATTTGGCAGTTCGGGGGAAGTAGTTGGTTTCATATCCTTCATGGATGACAAGCCTATTCAGGAAATTCCCAACTCTCGGTATATTTTATCAATATTTGCCTCCAGGACTGCAGCTGAATTTCAACGTATCCGATCGAAAGAAATACTTAAGGAACAAGCCAGGGATCTTGCCGATGCTAATATTGCGAAGGATAGATTATTGTCAGTAATTTCTCATGATCTTCTGAATCCCCTTCACTCAATAATGGGATTTTCAGAATTGCTTCGTGAAAAAGCGGAGATTTATAAGAAGGAAAAAATTTTAGAAAGAGTTGCGATAATAGATAATTCGATTAAAAATATTTACTTCAAACTGGAAAACGTCTCTGACTGGTCTAATGTTTACAGAGAAAATCTACACATTAGTCCTGAATATATATCCCTCAATGGCATAGTACAGCAAAGTCTTTCTCTTTTTGAGTTTATTATTAAGACAAAAGAGCTGAATCTGAATATAAATCTTGCCGATTGTCCCATGATTCATACCGACAGGCATATGCTAAGCAGTATAATACGTAACCTACTTTCGAATGCAGTTAAGTATACTCCAAAAGGTGGAAAGATCAACATTACCTATAAGGAGCAATCCGGGAAAGTCAGACTTATCATTGAAGATAGTGGAATTGGTATGGTAAAGGAAGATATTGATAAAATCACCGGGATGGATGCAAACCTATCAGATTCACAGATTGATAATGATCAGCAGGCGGGAATTGGTTTTGTTATCATCCATGCATTCACAAAGCATCTTGGAGGTACCTTTTCAATTAATTCAAAGCCTGAGAAGGGTACTAAAATTATCCTGCAGTTGCCACAATCAATATAAAATATCAGGGAACTTTATCCTGAATTTATTATTAGCCTGTTATTTCTTTTGCAGATCACGGAAAATGACTTAACTTAAAATAGTTAAGTTACAAGTATGTTTCTTGCCAGAATTTATGAACATCGTGTAGGTCGATTATTAACACAGACTTTATTAATCTTCTCTGTTGTATTTCTTGCTATTAAATCCGGTTTATGGATAGCATTGGCTCCCTACTATACTTCACCTATATGGTTTGGCTCAGGTGTTGCAATAGGCATGGCCCTGCTTTTCGGGATGCGTCACATATTTTCTATTATCGCTGCCATTTTTCTTGGTTATTATTTTCATGATTACCAATCGGTCGAATTATTTGTTTCACCTGTTATAATTGCATTATCGATGAGTGCTGTTGGGCTTGTCATTGTGATTATAAAATTTTATTTATTTAAAATTTTTATTACAGAAGATCAATTTCTCAGAGAACCCATTGCCATACTTAAATTCCTTTTTTTAATGGTTTCATTCGCCCTTATTTCCTATCTCATTATTACTCATATTATAAAAATTACAGGTTTTATTCCCGGAAATATCAGCAAACCTTTTATCATAGCATGGACAGGATCTGAACTAATTGGTTCTTTAATTTTCATCCCTTTTATTCTAAGCTTTTCAAAAGAGTATTCGCTATCGTACAGGGCCGGAGGATATTTTGAATACATCCTTATTTCAGTTATTATTTTATCAATTACACTGATTGTGTTTTTACTCCAGGGGATTTACTCTGAAAAACTTTCTTATATAATAGTTCCGTTTATTTTCTGGATCGCATTCCGTTTTAGTATTCGTGATACTGCAATCAGTTTGGTTGTGATAGCAGTTTTATCAACTTATATTACTATCCGTGGTACAACAAGATCAATAGGCACTGATTATTTTCATTCCATATATTTATTCCAGTTATACCTATTAGTATTTGCTCCCATTTTTCTTATAATAAATGCATACACCAGAGATCTTCGAAAGGCAGGATCATTTTTCAAACCTGGGCAAAACAAACAAAATTTCTTAATAGCTAATTTATTTACTAAAGGGAGGTTGAGTTTCTTATATCAGACCGATATACTCCGATTAGCTATTGACCATAGTCCGGGAACTATTGTGGTTACCGATCCTGACGGTAAAATATTATTTACAAATCCTGCTTTCTCAAGAATAACAGGATATGAAATGCATGAAGTAATTGGTAGAAATCCCAACATTCTTAAGTCGGGGTATCATTCACAGGCCTTTTACGAAGAGTTATGGACTACAATTAAATCCGGACTAACATGGAAAGGAGAATTTTATAACAAAAAAAAGGATGGTTCATTTTATTGGGAGGAAGCCACTATTGCACCTGTTTTTAATAAATCGACTATAACACATTTTGTTTGTACAAAGGAGGACATTACGGCAAATAAACGTTCGGAAGAAGCTCTTAAGGAAAGTGAAGAGAGATTACGGACATTTTTTGAAAATACAAATGCTATTATCCTTCTTATCGATTCGGAAACAGGTCAAGTTGTTGGTGCCAATAATGCAGCATTAGATTTTTATGGTTATACATTGTCTGAAATAAACCAGATCAATTTTTACAAGAGCATCCAGGAGCCTTCAGAAAAGACATTAATTAAACTTCAGATGCTGCAGACTGAAAAACAGTTGAGGCTTAAGATGCAACATAGATTAAAAAATGGCAAAATTAAAGATGTCGAGGTTTATCCAACTTTGGTAACTACAGATGAAAGGAAAATTCTTTTTACCATTGTTCAGGATATAACACGACGTAAGAAAGCAGTAGCTGCCCTCAAAGAAAGTGAATCAAAAAAACTGGCCTTACTCAAACTTATTCCTGACCTAATTCTCGTAATCGATCGAAAGGGGTTTGTCCGTGATGTATATACTGATAATCCGGCTAAATTGCATATTACTCCCGCCCAAATGCTTGATAAGAAGTTTATAGACATAGTACCGGCAGGAGTTAAAGAAAAATTTAATTCTCTTATCGAAAAGGTTTTTACATCGCACGAACTTCACACTTTTAATTACTCGTATAAGAAAAACGGTGTAACTGTTTTTGAAGAAGCCAGGTTAATTGTTAGCGGTGAGAGTGAATTACTGATCATAATTCGGGATATTTCGGAACTAAAGCGAAATGAGCAGGAATTAAAGCTTGCTTCAGAGGAAGCCAAAAGGGCAAATATGGCAAAAAGTACATTCCTCGCTAGCATGAGTCACGAAATTCGGACACCGATCAATGCGATAATTGGATTCAGTGAGTTGCTTAATCGTGAAATCCGGGAATCACATCTTACCGGTTATCTTTCTTCAATAAAATCTAGTAGTAAAACACTGCTAAGTCTGCTTGAAGACATACTTGATTTATCGAAAATTGAGTCTGGTGAACTGAGCTTGAAACCTGAATTTATTGACTTCCGCTCTATACTCGATGAAATTAAAAGTGAATTTATCCTTAAGATGCAAAAAAAGCAACTTGAGTTCGAAATCGATATACCTGAAGATTTTTCCAATTTACTTCTTCTGGACGAATTACGTGTACGTCAGATATTACTTAATCTTGTTGGCAATGCATATAAGTTTACAGACAAAGGGAGTGTCAGAATTTATTGCAGAACAGCTAAAAGACATACAAATAAGGACGGAACCTATATTGATTTATATCTTGAAGTATCTGACACAGGCATTGGTATAGCTGTTGATTATCAGGAACAAATATTTGAAGCATTTAAACAGCAGGAACAGCAGGATAGCCGTAAATATGGAGGAACCGGGCTGGGACTGGCAATAACTAAAAGGCTTGTCGAGACTATGGGTGGTACTATTTCTTTAAAGAGCGTAGTAGGTAAGGGTAGTATATTTACTGTAAAAATTCCAAATATTCTTATAGGTTCCCAGACAATTTTGAATCCAATTGAACCTGAATATACTGAAAAAGTGATATTTAGAGATTCAACTGTGTTGATTGCAGATGCTGTTATTGCAAATAGAGAATTATTACGAAGTATAATTGCAGGTGAGAAGATTAAAATTATTGAATCGACAAATGGCGAGCAGACAATAAAACTGGCACAAGAATTCAAGCCTGACTTATTATTACTTGATCTAAATATGCCTAAGGCTAATGGTTTTGAGGTGGCAAAATACTTAAAGACAAATAACGACTTAAGCAAGATACCGATCATTGCAATATCGGCTACAAAATTATCACAGCCAGAAACTAAAAAAGCAAAGTATTTTGATATACTTATATTGAAGCCTTTAAATATTAGAGAATTAACAAATCATTTGAAAAAATATCTTTCCTATAATAAAATACAGGATAAGAAAGCCTCTGATGCAGAACCTATAAAAAATATTAGTGAATTATCTGATAGTAAAAAACTCATATTAAAGACTCAGATTAAAACTCTTCTGATTGATTATCATGAAATACTTAATTCTTCTTCGTTTGATGAGATTCATGAATTTGCTTTCCGTATTAAAAAATTATCTTCTTCCTTTCATATTTCAACATTGAAAAGTTATGCCGAGAGCATAATTAAAGCATCCGGGAATTTTGATATTGAGGAAATTAATGAAAAAATGAAGGCTTTACTCAAATTGTTAAATATGATTTTAGATGAAATCGAATAATAAACCAACAGAAAGTACGATAGGGAGTCCATCTATTCTAATTGTTGATGATGTTCCCAAGAATATCCAACTTGTTGCCAAGTTCCTAACCGATGAGGGATATAATTTGTTTTTCGCACAAAGTGGTGAAGCTGCGCTCAAACAAATCAATAGTCGGGCTTTTGATTTGATATTGCTTGATATAATGATGCCGGAAATGGATGGTTTTGAAGTATGTTCTGAGATCAGGAAAAATAAAGAAACAAAGAATATCCCGGTGATTTTTCTCACGGCGAAATCGGATGAAGAAGCAATAGCCAAAGGTTTCTATCTGGGAGGTGTTGATTATATTACGAAACCTTTTAATTCAGTTGAATTACTCGCCAGGGTGAAGACACATATATTTTTACGGCAACGCGAAAAAGAACTACAGAATTTGAATGTCACTAAAGATACTTTAATTTCCATCATCAGCCACGATCTGAAAACTCCATTCTTCAATATTATTGGACTTGGCGAACTTCTAATAAATAATTATGAAGATTATGATGATGCAATGAAGAAGGAGCTGATTATGAATATGATCGATTCATCAAGAGCTTCCCATAATCTGCTCGATAATTTGCTAAGTTGGACAAGTATTCAAACTGGGAAGATTATGTACGATCCGGTAAAAATTGATTTAGAAACTATTGTATCAGAAATACTGGATTTCATTATAAGTCAGGCCAAAAATAAGGAAGTGGAATGTCTTTATAAAGCTCAGTCGAAGATTTATGTATATGCCGATATTAATATGTTAAAGACAATTATCAGAAACCTGGTAACTAATGGTATTAAATACACTCCGAGAGGAGGGAAAGTAGAAGTGCAGGCAATAGAAGCAGATAACCGTGTAATAATAGAAGTCATCGATACTGGTATAGGTATTTCTCCCGATCAATTGAAAAAGTTGTTTACTACAAAGGAAATGAAGTCAACTCTGGGTACTGAAAACGAGCCAGGAACGGGTTTTGGCCTTATTCTCACCAAGGAATTTATAGAAATGAATCAGGGCAAAATTGAAGTTGCAAGTGTTGAAGGCAAAGGCACTACATTCAAATTCGACCTTCCGTCTACTAGGTAATATTTAAGTGCGATTGCTATAACATCATGTAGTTACAAGTATTCATAAAAATATTTCATACCTCAGTTTGGATGGCAATTAATTTATATCCTTCTTCGTTTTTAAGGCTTTCATAATAATTTCAAGTGTATTCTGATTTGGATGAAAAAATTTTGTTTTTACAACTTTTTATGAAAAATCACTTGTTATTTGATGTAAAAAATATAAGTTTTTGAAATGATTAAAAGATAAGGTTTGTATCGAATTAGAAAACTCCCTTATCATTTATGATAAGGGAAAGAATAAACTTCTTATTATTTAGAAAAGGTATAAATTACTTTCAGTTGTGAATTATTTCACAAAATAATTTCCTCATGATTTTTATAATAGTATTTTTGCAGTGTGAAATAATTCACACTGTGAAATAAATCACATATAATTCAAGAATAATGAAAACAAAAATTGATGAGATACTGGAGAATTATAAAGATACAAGTCGTGATCAGTTGATCCCGGTTCTTCAGGAAATACAAAATGCAGAAGGCTACCTGTCGCAAGAATCCATACTTAGGGTAGGAAAACAACTGTCGCTTCCGGCTAGCAAAATATATGGAGTGGCCACTTTTTATAACCAGTTTCGGTTTGAACCGGTTGGCAAACATCATATTCAGGTATGCAGAGGTACAGCATGTCACGTACTGGGTTCGTCAACCGTGCTGGAAACATTGGAAAAGGAACTTAAAATAAAAGCAGGTAAAACCAGTCGCGACGGATTGTTCAGTATTGAGATTGTAGCTTGTATAGGGGCTTGTGGATTGGCACCTGTTGTCGCTATTAACGGAGAATTTTTTGCAAAAGTGACCGAAGAATCAATAAAAAATATTATTGCATCATATAGAAATGTGGAGGAGGAATAATGGAAAATATCGTTGTTGAAAAAATGATTGATTTTTCACTTAGTAACTTTTTACTTAATAAACAGTCGCCTGAAATAGACCAGAAACTTAAATTACTGCGTCGTGAAAACATAGAGAAACCTGTTATTTTTATTGGAGCGGGAACATGTGGTCTGGGAGCCGGTGCTGCCAAAACCATTGAAGCTGTAAAAGCATATACTGCCAAAAACCAGATCGATGCTGATATTCTTGAGGTAGGTTGTATCGGCTTATGTGCGATGGAACCTATCATGGACATTCAGTTGCCGGGAAAAAACAGGATTGCTTTCGGTAATGTTACTTCTGACAGGGTTGAAAACATTTTAGAAAGCATTTTTCATGATACTCTTTCTGCTACACAAGCATTGTACCAGTTTAACAGCACTGACAATTCAGAATGGGAACAGGTTTCTGATTTCAATATGCATCCCTTCTTCTCAAAACAGCAAAGGTTTGTATTACTCAATTGTGGTATAATTAATCCCGAAAGCATTAACGAATATATCGCCTGGGGAGGGTACAAAGCTTTTGTTAAGGTTTTAATGAAATATACATCAAATGAAGTGTGTGATATGACACATGAGAGCGGACTTCGCGGACGCGGAGGTGGTGGATTTATAACAGCACAAAAGTGGAAGTTGGCCAGTCAAACAGTTAGTGAGCAAAAATACCTGATATGTAATGCCGATGAAGGTGATCCGGGGGCATTCATGGACAGGGCAGTGATAGAAGGAGATCCGCATCGTCTCGTGGAAGGAATTGCCATAGCTGCTTATGCTATTGGCGCATCAAAAGCCTATGTGTATATCAGAGCAGAATACCCTCTTGCTATAAAACGCCTAAAGAAAGCCATAACCGATGCCAAAGAGTTGGGAATATTAGGCGAAGATATTTTTGGCAGTGGATATAGTCTGAGCATTGTTATCAAAATGGGAGCAGGAGCGTTTGTCTGTGGCGAAGAAACAGCCTTAATGCATAGCATTGAAGGTAAAAGAGGAATGCCCAGTCCACGTCCACCCTTCCCGACAACAGCGGGACTTTTTGGTAAACCCACCGTAATCAATAATGTTGAGACCCTCGCCAATGTACCGGGAATCATTTTAAATGGTCCGGAAAAATTTAATACCATAGGTACAAACTCCAGTAAAGGAACAAAGGTGTTTGCCCTATCAGGTAAAATAAAAAATACTGGTCTGGTAGAAATTCCTATGGGAACAACTATTCGTGAAATTATATTCAATATTGGTGGTGGCATTATTGGGGATAAAAAATTTAAAGCTGTCCAGATAGGTGGTCCTTCGGGCGGTTGTATAACTGAAGAGAATCTGGATATTGAAATAGACTACGAATCACTGAAAAAGGTCGGTGCTATGATGGGATCAGGAGGATTGGTTGTAATGGATGAAGACACCTGTATGGTCGATATTGCTAAATTTTTCATGGACTTTATTCAACGTGAGAGTTGTGGGAAATGCATCCCATGTCGTGAAGGAACACGGCGGATGCTCGAGATACTGGAAAGTATAACCAGCAAGCCAAAAGCTAAAAATGAGGCATTGGATCGTTTTAAAGGAGTGATTATGCTGGAAAAACTGGCACGTGTAATTCGCGATACATCCTTATGCGGGCTCGGACAGTCTGCTCCTAATCCTGTGCTAAGTACTCTTAAATACTTCAGGGATGAGTATGATGCCCACATTTATGAGAGGGAATGTCCGGCTAAAGTATGTAAGGAAATGAAAACCTATACAATTCATGTAGATAAATGTACGGGTTGTATGGTTTGTGCGAAAAAATGCCCGACCAATGCCATTATCGGTACTAAGAAATCCCCTCATTTTATTGTGCAGGAAAAATGCATCAGTTGTGGAAACTGTCTTGCTTCTTGTAAGTTTGATGCAATAGAAGTTGATTAAAGAAATTGAGAAACAAATATAAGTTGATAGATATGTCAGTTAACATTATCATAAATAATAAGCCGGTAACAGCGCGAAAAAGGGAAACTATACTTGATGTGACCAGCAGGATAGGATTGAAGATTCCCACGCTGTGCTACCTTAAAGATTTATTTCCTACCGGTGCATGTCGAATGTGTGTTGTTGAAGTGGAAGGTTATAGAAATTTACTTACGGCTTGTTCTTATCCGGTAGAAGAAGG
Source organism: uncultured Bacteroidales bacterium (assembly GCA_964592225.1). Lineage (GTDB taxonomy): Bacteria > Bacteroidota > Bacteroidia > Bacteroidales > UBA10428 > UBA10428. Next base: position 34,406 of record CAZQCO010000020.1, on the reverse strand, counting down.
GATGGTTATTCATACGCATTCGGAAAGAGTATTGGAAGCAAGAAAAACAATCGTTGAACTTCTGCTTTCTAATCATCCTGACGATTGTCTTTATTGTCACAGGAATAAAAATTGCGAATTACAGACTCTTGCTGAGAATTTAAATGTAAGGGAAAGAAGATTAACCGGTGCAAAAAACATTCATTTTGTCGATCAATCCAGTCAAAGTATTGTTCGCGACCCTGCAAAATGTATTTTATGCGGAAGATGTGTAAGAGTGTGTGAAGAGATTGAAGCAGTATCGGCCATCGATTTTATTAAACGCGGAAGCCAAACCTTTATTGGTACGGCTTATAATAAAGGTATGAATCTTTCAAGTTGTGTTAATTGCGGTCAGTGTATTCTGGTTTGTCCCACGGGAGCCTTACGGGAAAAATCTGAAGTTGAGAAAGTACAGGAAGCTTTGCACGATCCGGAACTTACCGTGGTGGTGCAACATGCTCCTTCGATATCGGTTGCCCTGGGCGAAGAATTTAACATGAAACCGGGAAAAGAAATTTCAGGTATTATGCATGCCGCTTTTCGCCGGATAGGATTTAACTATGTGTTTGATACCTCGTTTTCAGCCGATCTGACAATTATGGAGGAGGGACACGAATTAATAGATCGATTACAAAAAGGTGGGAAAACACCTATGTTCACCAGTTGCTGTCCTGGTTGGGTAAAATATATTGAGCAATTTCATCCTGATATGCTGGAAAATGTATCCACCTGTAAATCGCCGCAGCAAATGATGGGAGCCCTTGTGAAAAGTTATTTTTCGGAAGTTGAGAATATACCGCAGGAAAAGATATTTCAGGTATCGGTAATGCCCTGTACGGCTAAAAAATTCGAAGCAAACCGGGAAGAAATGATAAAAAAAGGAATTGCTGATATCGATGCTGTACTAACAACCCGGGAACTTGCATCGCTCATACGCTTGTACCATATCGACATGGATCAGCTTGAACCCGAGCCTGCCGATTCCCCATTAGGTATGCGCAGTACGGCCGGAAAAATGTTTGGTGCTTCGGGAGGAGTTATGGAAGCTGCTTTGCGTACCGCTTATTTTGTTTTGCAGGGTAAAGAGATGGATGACTTGAAAATCAATAATATCAGGGGATTTGAGGGAAGAAAAGAAGCGAAAGTTATGATAGGCGATTTGGAATTAGGAGTGGCTGTTGTCAGCGGCCTGGCTAATGCAGACAAACTTATCAAAGAAATTAAAAATGGGAGGAGTGATATTCATTTCGTTGAAGTAATGGCTTGTCCAGGTGGCTGCCTGAACGGTGGAGGACAGCCTATAGGAGCTAATGAAAATGCCTTAAAGGCCCGGATGAAATGTCTGTATGATATCGATGATCGGGAAAACATTCGTACTTCTCACGGGAATCCGCAGATTAAGGAATTGTATGAGAAATATCTTAAAGAACCTCTCGGGGATAAAAGTCACCATCTTTTACATACAAGCTACAGGGATAGGAGTAAGGAAGTACTTTTATAAAAGAAAAATAAACTATCAATACAATCTTAGAGGGTAAGAAAATAGTATGGGAATTTAAAATGATTTAAAATGAATAAAAAGCAGATTTTGATTGTAGATGACGACGAAGATTTTCTTCTTCAGACAAAGATACGAGTTCAATCATTCGGGTATGATACCATAACAGCCGATAGCCAAAAGCAAGCTGAGGAAATTATTAAAGAAACCAAACCCGACTTAGCCATTGTTGATTTAATGATGGAGAATGAAGATAGTGGTTTTATCCTGAGCTATCATATAAAAAAGCAATACCCTGATGTACCTATCATCCTGGCTACATCAGTAAAATCTGAAACAGGCAGGGGATTCAGTTTAAATTCGGAAGAAGAGAAACGTTGGATCAAGGCTGATGTGTTGCTTGACAAAGGTATACGGGCCGACCAACTGGAAAGGGAAATCAAGAAATTGTTAAAACTTTAATTAAAAATCAGGTGGCAACAAACGGCGCTATAAAAGACAGACAACTTGTATTCACGGTTAAGGACCGTTGCAGGGTATGCTATACCTGTGTAAGGGAATGTCCGTGTAAAGCCATTCGTATTGTCAATGGCCAGGCTGAAGTAATTAATGAAAGATGCATTGGTTGTGGAAATTGCGTTAATGTTTGTAGCCAGAATGCCAAAGTTTTTCTTGATACCAAGGATAGGGTAAAAGATATCCTTAAAAGAAATAAAAAAGTTGCTGCCTGTATAGCCCCAAGTTTCCCGGCTGAATTCACTGATTTTGAGGATTATAAAGTATTTGTAAGCATGGTCAGACAGCTGGGGTTCTCTTATGTTTCGGAAGTTGCTTTTGGTGCCGACCTGGTTGCCCATGAATATAAAAAAATATTCGAATCACCTGAACAAGAGCCTGTAATAACAGCCAACTGTCCAACCATTATTGCCTATATTGAACGCTATCACCCTGAACTAGTTTGTAAAATCGGCAAGGTGGCTTCTCCAATGGTGGCAATGGCAAGGGTAATGAAAAAATGCTACGGTGATGACATTAAGGTAATATTTATCGGACCCTGTTTTTCCAAAAAGGCTGAATCGTCTGAGCTTGATGAAGTGCTTACTTTCAGGGAGCTGCGAGAAATGTTCGCTGAAAAAAATATAGTTATTAATGATCTTCTCCCCACCGAATTTGATCCCCCAATCGGTGGAAGAGGGGCAATATTTCCGGTAAGCAGGGGCATGTTACAAACTATAGATATGCCTGAAAATCTTTGTGATGGAAATATAATTGTAGCAGAAGGAAATCCCAATTTTCAGGATGCCATTAAAGAATTTGAAGCCGGATATCTTGAAGCTCAACACCTCGAGCTATTGGCTTGCAACGGATGCATTATGGGACCGGGCATGACCATTAACGGAAAACGTTTCGCAAGACGCAAAGCAGTAAGCAATTATGTTGTGGAAAAAATTGCAAATATCAACAAAGAAGAATTTGCCAAGAATCTGGATAAATATATAAGTCTGGATATGAGTCAGGAATATACTATGAAGGATCAGCGTTTGAATACACCCCCTTCGAAAAAGATTGTCGCTATTTTGGAAAAAATGGGAAAAAAGAGTCGGAACGATTATCTGGATTGTGGTGCTTGTGGTTATACTACTTGCTGGGATCATGCTGTGGCTATAAGTAAAGGACTGGCTGAAAATGAAATGTGTCTTCCTTTCACTATTGAAAAACTTCACAGGTATAACGACAGGTTAATAGAATCGAACGAAAAATTGGCTTCCATGCAAAAAGTATTGAAACAAAAAGAAAAACTGGCTGGCATGGGACAATTATCTGCAGGGATAGCCCACGAACTTAATAATCCCTTAGGAGTTGTGATAATGTACAGTAACCTTTTATTGGAAGAATGTTCTGAAAATTCCGATATGAGAGATGATCTTCGTCTTATTGTGGAACAAGCCAACAGATGTAAAAAAATTGTCAGCGGATTATTAAGCTTTTCAAGGAAAGATCAGGTCAGCATGTCGGTTGTCGATGCCGAAGCTCTGGTAGGAAAAAGTATTAAGGCTGTATTGTTTAAACCCAACATACATGTCAAAACCAATATAAGTCTTGAAAATCCGAGTCTGATGGTAGATGAAGAACAAATGATCCAGGTCATTAGTAATCTTCTGAAAAATGCAGTGGAAGCAATGCCCAATGGTGGTGATATCAATATAAAAATGCTGGATAAAAATCGTGATATATACATCTATGTTAAGGATAGTGGAAATGGAATACCCAAAAATCATCTCGATAAAGTATTTGAACCCTTTTTTACGACTAAGGAATCAGGGAAAGGAACCGGCTTGGGATTGCCAACTATCTACGGTATCATTAAAATGCACAAGGGACAGATAAATGTCACTTCAAATACCGATCTCGATGCGGGACCCACAGGTACTCAATTTGAGATTATATTGCCACGATTGATGAATACTTAATACTGACAAAATGAAGACGCTAAAATTACTTGTCATTGATGATGAACCGGGAATAAGAAGTGGAATATCAAGAATTATCAGAAACTTCACACTGAGTTTCCCTTTTCTCGACGAGGATTTAAGATTTGAGGTAATTGAAGCAGCCACGGGCGAGGAAGGTATTGAAAAAGTGGATAGCAAATTACCGGATATTATTTTACTCGATAACCGATTGCCAGGTATTCAGGGAGTGGAAGTTCTGGAATATATCAACCGGAAACAATATGACTGCAAAGTGGCCATGATCACTTCCTATCCTTCACTGGAAATGGCTGTGAAAGCCACTAACGACGGCGCGTCCGATTTTATTCCCAAGCCTTTTACTCCGGAGGAATTAAAATCTTCATTAAGTACGATCACCAAGCAATTGTTCCTGAAAAGAATAACCGCTAAAATGAAAAAGGAGGGCAAACAGGTACGCTTCCAGTTTTTATCTGTTCTGTCACATGAATTGAAATCGCCCATTAACGCCATTCAGGGATATCTTGAACTAATGAAAGATAAACAACTTGGTAATAATGTGGATGATTATATGGAAATGATAGAAAGGTCCATCGCCCGGGCCGATGGAATGAAACGGTTGATAATGGATCTGTTGGACTTTACTAAGATCAGGTTTGAAAAATCCGAGAAAAAAATCAAAAACGTAAACCTTAAACAAGTTGCCATGCTGGCAGTAGATTCCACACGTCCATTAGCAATTCATAAAGACGTAAATATCAAACTTGACCTGGATGAAGACATTGTCATTAAAGCCGATCCGGATGATATAGAAATAATTTTCAATAACCTTATTTCCAATGCAGTAAAATATAATAAAAACGGCGGTGAGGTTATCTGTTCGGTAAAGGACTCCAACGATCTGATAGAAATTGTTGTTCAGGATACAGGCATTGGTATGTCGGAAGAAGAAATTTCTAAACTATTTAATGAGTTTGTAAGGATAAAAAACGAAAAAACCAAAGGGATCAGTGGCAGTGGTTTGGGTTTATCCATTATTAAAAAAATACTACCCATTTACAACGGTGAAATCTCTGTGGAAAGTACAGAGAATGCGGGTAGCAAATTCACAATAGTCTTTCCCAAAATAATTTAATAAATTAATAATTGCGGATATGACAAGACTTCCACCCAAAACAATAGAACGCCTGAGTCAATACAGGAGGGTACTCATAGAGGGTTACTCTCCGGAAATGCAACATATATACTCTTATGAGATAGCTAACATTATTCATAATACACCGGAGCAGGTGCGACGCGACCTGATGCTTATCGGGTACTCGAGTACACTGAAAAAAGGTTATGAGATAAAAGAATTGGTTGCCTGTATCGATCAGATATTGGATAAGAAGGAAAACCTTAATGTGGCTGTTTTCGGCATGGGTAACCTGGGTAAAGCTATTACCAATTACTTTATAAAAAAGAGAAAAAAATTGAAAATTGTAGCTGCCTTCGATGTTAATCCGGATAAAATTAACAGGATTATAGCGGGCGTGAAAAGCTATCATATTAATGAATTGCTTCGGGTAATAACAACTGAAAAAATATCAATAGCCATATTGACATTGCCAGTCGAAAACACTAAAGATATTACAGATCAGCTTGTTAGGGCAGGTATCAAAGGTATTTTAAATTATACTACTTTACCACTGAATGTTCCCGATCATATTTATCTGGAAGAATATGATATGGTAACCTCTTTAGAAAAGATTGCTTACTATGTAAAACAAAGTATGAATTAATAAAAAATAACTTTTAAAACATCTGACATGAATACTAAAATTTTAATTATCGATGATGACATAGATGTCATAAACATTTACGAGACAGTCCTGAAAAGAGAAGGATACAAAATTTTTTCGGCGATTAATAAAGAGGCTGGTATGAAAACAGCCCGTGAACAAAAACCAGGCCTTATAATTCTTGATGTGATGATGACAACACAATATGAGGGATTTGAAATGAAGAAGGACCTTGATGCGGATATTGATTTAAAAAATGTTCCCGTAATTATTCAAACCTCTATCGATGTATTGACCACCACCGATCGGCAAAAAGAAAGTATCCAGGATATGGCTCGTGAATTCAGAAAAGATCCTAGTTTTAAAGATCTTCAGGTACTACTGATTAAAAACATGGCAAATGGCCTGATGGGTGTTGACTATATGAATGAGGCAGGTAAAAATGTATATTTTGAAGTAGATGGTTTCTTAAAAAAGCCGGTAAATGCAGGTAAACTTTTAGCAGAGGTCGAACGTTTGCTTAAAAAATTATAAATCCCGGTCAGAATTCTTCAATCTTAAATTAAAATACCGATTCCCTATGTAGGTATTCTGAACTGAGTATAAATTATTAATTAATGAATTTTAATCCTGAAAAATATAGCATTGCAGATGAACCGGGGCGACCATTTATCGATCCTCAGGAAATAACGGATATAATTAACCATGACAGGACGGATAAATCGAAAGTCCGGGATATAATACGGAAATCGCTGGAGAAAAACAGATTGAGTCTGCATGAGGTGGCAACATTGATCAATGCCGATGATACGGAAAGTATTGAAATGATTAAAGAAGGAGCAGCTGAGTTAAAAAAGATGGTGTATGGCAACCGGATCGTTTTATTTGCCCCTCTCTACGTTGGAAATAAATGTTGTAACGATTGTCAGTATTGTGGATTCAGAATATCCAATAAAAATGCGCTGCGTAAAACCCTGACCCGGGATGAATTGGTGGAAGAAGTCAAATCGCTTGAAGATGTCGGACAGAAGAGATTGATTCTTGTATTTGGTGAGCATCCTGAATACGATGCCGGTTATATTGCTGATACCGTTAAAAAAGTATATAAAGTGAAGCATGGTAACGGGGAAATCAGAAGAGTCAATATCAATGCGGCACCCATGGATACGGAGGGATTTAAAATTGTGAAGGAAGCAGGAATTGGTACTTACCAGATCTTTCAGGAAACGTATCATAAAACAACGTATTCAAAATATCATCCTACCGGCACAAAAGCTAATTACGATTACAGACTTACTTCTCTCGATAGAGCTTTTGAAGCAGGTATTGACGATGTTGGAATCGGGGCACTATTTGGTTTGTACGATTGGCGGTTCGAAGTACTCTCCCTGATAAGACATATAAATCATCTGGAAGCTTGTTACAATGTCGGGCCTCATACGATTTCATTTCCGCGATTGCAGGATGCTTCGGATACAACTATCGATAAAGGATTCATGGTTTCTAATGATGAGTTTACCCGCCTGGTGGCAATTCTGAGGCTGGCAGTTCCCTATACGGGAATGATACTCACGGCCAGAGAGCCTGCGAGTGTAAGATCTGAAATTTTAAAATATGGTATATCACAAATTGACGGTGGCACCCGAATAGAATTGGGTGCATATGCCGGAGAAAACAGGTTACAGGACCTGAAACGGGAACAATTCAGGATAAACGATGATCGCTCGCTTAACGAAGTAATCAACGAATTAATCGATACTAATAATCTGCCTTCCTTTTGTACAGCATGTTATCGTTTGGGCAGAACCGGCGAACATTTTATGGAATTTTCAGTTCCCGGGTTTATCAAACGGTTTTGCACGCCCAATGCTATTCTCACACTGGCTGAATATCTGGAAGATTATGCTCCCGAAGACACGTGCGAAAAAGGATGGAAATTGATTGATAAAAATATTAAGGAATTGGATGACGACAAGATTGTCCGGAAAGTAAAAACGAGGCTGGACAATATAAAGAATGGGAGAAGGGATGTGTATTTTTGATCTTTAGTTCACTTTATACAGCAAAGTTAGTTATTGATGAGGATAGAAAAAGATTTTATCGGACATAAGGAAATTGATAAGAATGCTTTGTATGGGATACATTCTGTAAGGGCAAGGGAGAACTTTCCTGATACTTCTCCATTTCCGGTAGAATGGTATAAAGCTGTGGGAATAGTTAAACTGGCTGTTTACCGGACTATTGATCAATTCTACCAGGCCATAGAAAAAAAGCACGGTAAAAAGGAAATATTGCTGAAGAAAATTGATAAAAACTCATTAAATGCTTTAATAGAATCGGGCAATGAAGTGGCTGAAGGAAAACATTTTGAGCATTTTATTGTCCCGGCAATTTCCGGAGGGGCAGGTACCAGTATCAATATGAACGTGAATGAGATCATTGCCAATGCAGCTTTACTAAAACTGGGTAAAAAGCCGGGAACCTATACTATTATTGATCCGGTCGAAGATGCAAATCTTTATCAAAGTACTAACGATGTTATTCCAACTGCGCTTAAAGTAGCTATTATCAGGCTGCTGGAAAATCTTGAAGATTCAATCAATAAGCTGAGGATAAAAATTGAAGAGATTGAGAAGGATACGCGGAACAGCCTGCGTACAGCTTATACACAAATGCAGGAAGCTGTTCCTTCATCCTACGGAAGGCTTTTCAGTACATACAACCAAGCCTTATCGCGCGATTGGTGGCGGGTTTCCAAATGTTTCGAACGGATAAAGGTTGTTAATATCGGTGGGAGTGCAGTAGGTACAACACTTACGGTTCCTCGTTATATGGTAATGGAAACCATTAAGACCTTGCAAAGTATAACCGGATTGCCGGTGACAAAGTCGGAAAACCTGGCTGATGCTACCAACAATCTCGACAGCCTGGTAGAAGTACATGCTATATTAAAAGCACATGCTGTTAATCTTGAGAAAATGGTATCGGATATTCGTTTGTTAAGTTCCGATATTACTAAAAAAGAAATCGAGATTCCTGAAAGACAGGCAGGAAGTTCCATAATGCCCGGGAAAGTGAATCCTGTTATTCCTGAATTCGTAATTAGTGCTGCTCATAAAGTATATGCCAACGATGTGTTGGTTTCTTCACTCAGCGCTCAGGGTTGTCTCGATCTCAACGCCTATATTCCGGCCATAGGATGTGCCATACTGGTAAGTATTAAAATTCTTATTGCGTCAAATACAACATTGCTCAACAACCTGATTACCGGTTTGCAAATCAACCAGAAGAAAGCGCTGGAAAAGTTGTACCATAGCGCTTCGGTAACTACAGCCTTATTACCTTGGATTGGGTATCATGCCGCCACAAAACTTGCACTCGAGATGAAAGCATCCGGCTCTGATATTTTTCAGGCCAACCAGACACTTCAATTGATCAGCGATGCACAATTAAAGAGCATTCTGGAACCTTCAAATCTTTTGAAAGAAGGATTTACCATTGGCGATCTGATCAATTTTAAAAATAATAACAATTCCGGGGGATTGGCTTAGAATAAAAAGACATGGCAAAAGAAATAAAACCGCATATAGGGATTTTCGGGAGAATGAACAGCGGAAAGAGTTCTATTATCAACCGTTTGGCAGGACAGGAAATAGCCATTGTTGCCGATAAACCGGGAACAACAACTGATCCGGTTAAAAAATCGGTGGAAATTCTTGGAGTGGGGCCTGTTATTTTTATTGATACTGCCGGTATCGACGATGAAGGAGAACTGGGAGAATTGCGTATTAAAAGATCAAAACAAATAATTAAGGATATCGATCTGGCTATTCTGGTAATATCATTGAACCTGTTTGACGATCACGAAGAAAAACTAATAGAGCTATTCAAAAAACAAAACATCCCCTATTTTATTATCCACAACAAAGCTGATATTGAGTTACTTTCTTTAGAGACCCTAAAAAAAATTATTGATAACACAGAGATAGTCGATTATTCAGCTGCTGAGGCCCATGATATCAAACCGGTCACAATACTGATTGAGAAGTTGCTCCCTGAAACAGTTTATATGAGGACTTCCCTCCTGGGCGATTTACTAAAGTACGGAGACATTGTCCTGTTAATTACACCCATTGATACCGAAGCACCCGAAGGAAGACTCATACTGCCACAAGTGTTGGCTATACGAAATATTCTGGATAATGATTGCGTTGCGATAATACTTAAAGAAAAGGAAGTTGATGCATTTCTTCGGAAAACCAAAATAAGGCCGGCTCTGGCTATTACCGACAGTCAGGTATTTCTAAAAGCTGATGCATCCATACCGAAGGATATTCCATTGACTAGCTTTAGTATTATGCTGGCCAGGTTTAAAGGAGACTTTGAACACTATATTCAGGGCACACCAAAAATCTCGGAGTTGCAGGATGGTGACAGGATATTATTGCTGGAGTCATGTACTCACCAGATATCATGCGATGATATTGGCAGGGTAAAAATACCTCGCTGGATTTCAGATTTCACCGGAAAAAAACTGGAGTTCGATATTACGCAGGGACTGGATGAACTTTCCAGGCCAATTTCTGATTATTCTTTAGTGATCCAGTGTGGGGGTTGCATGGTCACTCGAAAACAGCTGCAAAACAGACTGCAATCTGCCATTGATAAAGATATTCCTGTAACCAATTACGGAATGGCTATAGCCTATGTTCAGGGTATTTATCCCAGGGCCATTGCACCATTCATAAAGGTGGAAGATAATTACCTTTAAATCCTGGTATTATTTACCTGTTTAATTAGAATTAAATTCCTTTTAATAAAAAGAGATAATCCGAAGAAAAGTAATTGATGATCAGTATTACTACCATATTAAATAAAACCCATTTTACCAAAAATGATCTGATCAGCCTATTACAAACGGAGGGTGAGGAAAGAATCGCGTTATTTGAGAAGGCAGCAGCAATAAAGAAAACTTATGTTGAAAATAAAGTCTATTTAAGGGGACTGATCGAACTATCGAATATTTGTACAAAAAACTGTTTGTATTGCGGTATAAGAAAGAATAACCTGAAGATAAACCGATACAACCTTAAAGATGAACAGGTTTTGGAAGCTGCTGAATTTGCCCTGAAAAATAAATACGGATCGATAGTTATACAGTCCGGGGAGATAAGCAATACATCATTTACCGGACGGATTGAAAAACTGCTCAGGGAAATTAAACGGATGTCTAACAATGAATTAGGCATTACGCTTTCCTTAGGTGAACAGAGCTATGAAACATACCAAAACTGGTTTGATGCCGGTGCACATCGATACCTGTTGCGTATTGAAACATCCAACAGGGAATTGTATAAAAAGCTTCATCCTGCTGATCGAAATCATGATTTTGACCGGAGACTTCAATGTCTTAAGGATCTAAAAAATATCGGTTACCAAACAGGAACCGGTGTTATGATAGGCCTGCCTTTTCAAACCCACGAACACCTGGCCGGTGACCTTTTATTTATGAGGGATCTGGATATTGATATGGTTGGAATGGGTCCGTACATTGAACATGTGGATACTCCCTTATTTCAATTTAGAGATTTGCTGCTTCCGGTAAAAAAACGTCTTGACCTTAGTCTGAAAATGATAGCCATACTGCGTATTCTAATGAAAGATATAAACATAGCAGCTACTACGGCATTACAGGCTATCGACAAAATTGGCCGCGAGAAGGCGATAAAAGCCGGAGCCAATGTAATGATGCCTAATATTACACCAGGAGATTTCCGGGATGAATACGCTCTATACCATAATAAACCCTGTACTCATGAAAATGCCGATGATAGCACAAGTTGTCTTGAGGCGTGTGTACATATTACCGGACATGAAATTGGCTATGATAAATGGGGAGACAGCAAACATTATTTGAATAGGGCTAAATACTCAAAGCAGTAAAATTATTGCACGTTTCGAATACTTTAATCAGACTTTTCTAAGTCTACCTTCAAACTTGGAATGAAATCTTTCTGATCATACTAATACTTCGGACAGGATTTAATTAACCTGACTGAGATCTATGTGTTATTTACATCACATAGCTAGATGTTTAAATGCATCATATACCAGAAGGGCCGGCCAGACAATAGCTTTTAGGAATCCAAGAACACCCATCCAGAAACTGGTAGCCATTGAAATAAAATAAATTGCAGCACCAATAAGGCCGAGTCCATAAACCGCACCTGCAGGTCCACTACTTTGAATTTCTTTTTTCATGATATTATCCCTCTTAAATTGTTAATTATGAATTATGAATAACTAAAGTTTCGTTTCTAATTAGGTTAAAAATTCGTCCTTTATTTTCCCAGTCACAATAATCAGAGTTACTCCAACATCATTCTCAGTTTTCGGGAGCAAATTACAATTTCTTTTAAAAAAACCGAATAATTAGTTGAAGAAATATCATATCCAATATATTTTAATTGACCATTTGATTATTGTTTAAAGTATATTACCCTGTTAACTTTTACTCCAGGGAGGCACTTTTCTATTTTTAATCATATTAATTGCAATTATTATAAAATAAGTATAAATAATTCCAAGGAAGATACGCTGCCATAGACCTTTGTATATAGTAAGAATATGATTTTCATTATTTGAATACCGGAAAGAAAATAATACAATGAAAGAGATCCCTGAAAATAATACCATCCATGAAATAATACGGAACCAGCGTCTTTCTGAATTTAAAATAATTCTTTGCATCAAAACAGGGAATAATAGAATGGCAACAATTCCAATACCTCCGAAAAAATCATGGATATAAGCCGATACTGTTAATGCGTCACCCACATGATCGGCTTTAAAAGCACCAGAGCCTATGCCTTCACCAATGCCATAAATGATAATTGCCCAGGAGGCAAGGGTAATGCTTTTACCTTTTTCTTTGAACGCGAGTTTAAAACCCAGACCAAAAAGAATAAATAAAATACCCAGAATTATCCACCATATTGAAATTAAGTTAGAAACAGGGCTATTAGAAGCCCCGAGTGCGCTTATTGTATTCTTAAGTTGGTTATACCCGGGATAATAATTTCCAAGAATCAGTAAAATCGTAAAATCGCCAATGCAGGCGGCAATACATGCTATGGCTGCAAGTAAAATCTTCTTATCGTTCTTCATCTTTATTTTAGCGTAAAATCTCAGGAGATATGATGTTGAGGTTTCATAACATTCTTTAGAACATGTGGTACCTGAAACAAATCGAAATCGTGCTGATAGATCAGGAATTTATTATGCCATTGAGGTAAGAATTTTTCTTTATAGGTTCTCAATCCTTTGTAATGAGAAAACGATTTAAATTTCTCGTACATGAATCTCATCGATTGTTCAGGAAAATTATGAGGGTCATTTATACCACTCATTGGGGCAAACCCAATATTTACAAAAAGATAGGCCTGCGATTTGAAATAGTTAAACATTTCAACGAGAAGAAAATCTATTACACCGCCGGGTGCATCTTTGGTTGTGCGTAACATATCGTAGGTAGCTTCGGCATGAGTATAATCAGGAATAATATTCAGGAAAGCAATTACTTTTTCTTCCTGATTTTCAACAGTCATAATAGTTTGTTGTTTTAATTCCTCCCAAATGAACATGCCTTGCGAAAAAATGAGTTCGGTCCGATCTGTATATTCCAACCATTCATCGCTTACCAGTTTCATTTTTTGTAAAAGTCCGTCTTTAATAGGCGGTTCGTAAATTGACGATTTGTATCCCATTCCCTTAACCTTATTTATTGCATTGCGTATCGATTTTCTTTGGTTGCCTTCCAGGGTAAATGTATTTAAATCGATAATTCCTTCCTGACCGAGAAATAAGCTTTTTTTACCCAGTTTATGATACAAATCCAGACTTTCTTCCGGTACGCGATAAAAAATACTTTTCAGGCTATTTTCAGAACAATATTCATCAAAAAAGCTGATACACTTCTTCATTTCTCCGGGGCTTTTTGCTACCGGATCTTCAAGTGCGACAGCAAAATTCCCTGAGACCTGATAGGATATAAATGCCTTATTCTCCATCCTAAAAACAAGTTTATCAGTATATGTTTTAAAGTAATCCAATGCCGACTTGCCATACTTCCGGACCAATTCACCTGCCACTTTAAAATCATCGTCGGAAGCAGTGTCCCTGAATACAAAAGGCCTTGTAAGTGTAAATATAAAAAACCCCATGGTCAGGAATCCGCATATTTTAACGGAAGCCAGGAAATGTATTGTAAAACTGTCGGCAGGAACAAGTTCAGTATTTCCTAATAAAAAATAGTACTGTAAAGTATACCTGATGGAATCGATAAGACTAAAATCGATGTTGAAGTGCTTTTTATCTATGAAATAAAATCCAATAGTTCCGTAAATAAGTACAGCAACAATACTTAATATAGAGGTTTGTAGGCCAATGTTGCGAATTCTCGGACTGCTTTTAACGTAGTACTGCTTTCTGGTAATAAGCAAAATTACAACCACTATCAGATTCAGAATAGCTTCCTCATAATCGATTGCTTTTGTCAGATGTCCGATTGAAGAAAGTATGCTCAAAACTAATGCGAGTAACCATGCTGAACGCAGCCCTTTCATCATAAAGGCAGAAGTCACCACCATGACAATTCCGGCAAAAAGCACAAAATAATTCGATGCATTGATGGTATTGATGGGTAAATAATCCAGAAGCCAATTTAATCTAATAGTAATGGCTGGTGTTAAAACAGAAATAATGTTTGTAAGACCTAGCGCTAGTATCAGAATACCCGGTATCAAGCGTAACAGCAATTTATTAATTTTCATCAGGAATGCACCGATACCAGAAAAGAATGGAATCCAGAATTCAAACAAACGATATAAAAGGGTAATAGCAATAGCTTCACCATTTCCAAAACCTAGCCTGACAAGGATGATACTCATAGATACTTCTATGGCTCCCAAACCACGCAGAAATGGCGAAATAACTAAAAATATGACTGAGACGATATATGTAATCACAGCTATAAATAACGAGGGACTCAATCCCAGGGCTAAAATAGCAATGTAAACATGGGCTATCCCCACAAATTCAATAAGCATAGAATAGAAAACTGTTAACAGAAGTTTTTTCCTGTGTATTTTTTTGTCCAGTAATTCATTGATTATTAATTCGGACATCGGGATCAACCTGACTAGCCAGTTGTAAAGAATTCCTTTTTTCTGAATCGACCTGAACAAGAAAAAAAACAATGCAGTTAGCAATAACAGAGTTAACAGAGCTATATATTCGCTACTCCCGATGCTTTTTTCAAAAAGTGCATAAACAAAAGCCGGAATAGCTACAATTATTAATGAGATTATACCAATGAAGCCATATATTGCAGATGCGAAATGAATTTGGGTTTCTTTTATGCCCTTCTTTTTTATAGCCTCCGTGAAAAATGCCAGAGAAGATATACCCCCTGCAGGCAGAAAAACACTTATAAAGTTTCTTTTCAGAAATAGCAATATTGCAGTACCAATCGAAATTCTGGTATTTACTGATGAAAAGGAGGCCACATACATTAAACCTTGAAGGCTTATATAAATAACAGACATTCCAAGACCTGCTAAAATCCAATACCAGTGGGCACCGGTCAGGGATGTAATAACTTCAGATAATTCAGTTTTTTGATGTTTCAAAAACCAAATCCCAATACCTGTAAACAGAACTGTAAGAATAAACTGCGAAATGATTTTTCTGTTTTCTTTCGAAAAGGCTACAATTTTCGGTCTGAGAATAAAAGATAATAATCTTGCCATTCTAACGTATGGGCTTTATATAATAAATATTTTTCGGATTTCCTCCCTTCCGTGTCCCTAATCAAAGACTTTTGAGAGGGAAAAACCGTTATCTGAAATTTTTACTTTTCTAAACAAAGTTTAGGGAAAATTAATAAAACTTTGTGGAATATGACATTCCTGAAACTTAGTATTGAAAAACTACAATTTATTTATTGATAATCGAAACTAAAAAAGTGTTGAATTCTTATTAAATTGGTTTTTAAATCAATTCGCAGACATTATGCCGATAACGGAGTGGATCGCTATTCTTGGTATAATTTTCCTTTCTGGTATTGTGAAGGGCACAACAGGTTTTGGATTTGCGTTGTTCTCATTGCCCTTATTGGTGCATTTTATATCAATAAAGACGCTGATCCCTATTATTACACTTTTTAATCTGTTCTCATCGTTTCAGATTGTTATACAATCGCGCAAGCTTAAAATCAACCGGTCCATACTTCTTCTCTCGGCTGCAGGTATATTTGGAGTTATATGCGGCAGTTTGGTTTTAAAATTTTTACCTGATAAATGGCTTAAACTGGTAGTAGCTATAATACTGGTTATTATGTCTATAATGTTTCTTTCAGGATATCGGTTCAGAGTACGAAAAATTAGGAGAGGAAATATAGTAGCCGGGTTTATTAGTGGATTTTTAGGTGGAAGCACTTCTGTAAGCGGCCCTCCACTCGCATTGTTTCTTACTTCATTAAAACTCGAAACGGAGAAATTCCGGTTTACATTTGCCTGGTTTAGCATAATTACCGCTATTGTGGCAATGTTCGATTATCTTAAGATCGGAGTAGTTTATGCCCTGACTTTTAAAATATTTATTATTTCTCTTCCTGTTGTTATTGTAAGCATAGAATTAGGAAAATTTATCAGTTTAAGAATTTCGCAACGCTTGTTTTATCTTGGTTCAGTGGTAATTACTCTTTTAGCAGGTTTGCTTATGTTTTATACCTGTCTGGGTGAGTGTTTGAAATAAAAAAGCCACCATAAGGGTAGCCTTTTCATTTTATGTGACCCCGACAGGACTCAAACCTGTAACCTTCTGATCCGTAGTCAGATGCTCTATTCAATTAAGCTACGGGGCCAAAATCGGAGTGCAAATATAGAAATATTTAAGTTATTTATTTTCCTGACCGGTGCTTTTCCGTTATGCGAACCAATGTCATTCAAAGAGACCCTTATCTCTTATCAGCATAAGAATGGCTGAGTGTGGCACTATTATGTATTTGGATTTTTTAAACTCGATCTCATACCCGCTTTTCTGCATATAAATGGCTACATCGCCTTCCTTGGGTTGAAGTGGTACATATTTAACTTCGTCGCTTTTATCTTTCCAGGGTTCATCAACTTCATTGATAGCTGGAATCGGGTACCCAGGGCCTACTTTCATGACATAGCCGACATGAATTTTTTCTTTTTCCTGTATTCCGGGTGGAAGATACAATCCTGATTTGGTTTTGTCGAGTGGTGATTTGGGTTGTATCAGTACCCGGTCGCCGATCATAATAAATTTATCCAGATCCTGTTCATTGAGTTCAAGAGTCATAGCTAACTTTAATTGTTATTCAAAGATATGAATTGAAGTTGACCTGAGACAAAATTATTTATCTTTCTTACCGAAGACTGAAAAATGAACATAACGTTTCGGATTTTCCTGAAGATCTTTCAACAATTGGCTAAGATGATAGGCGGTTGAATCGAGATTGATATAAAGCGAGGTATCGTTGACTAACATGCCCATAGAGCCTTCTCCTTCATCAATTTTAGAGAGTGTATTATATAAAGAAGCCAGGGTACTGTCAAGTTTCAACAACGTATATTCCAGATCGGCGCTATCCAGTGCTGCTGTAATACCTGACAAATTTTCAAGGGTTGAGCTTATATTCTCATTGTTATCGCGCAGGGTACCAGTAACCGATTCAAGATTATCAAAGCTTTTGCCAAGATTACCATTAGCAGCGAGAGATTTGTTAAGTGAAGATAATGTTGCTTCCAGATTGCCAATACTTTTCCGGAGCTTATCCTGTTCTATTGGCGTAAATACCCTATTCACCGATAATAAAATAGTATCGAGCGATCCGATGGCTCGCTGTAATTGAGGAACGAGACCTGAAATAATGCCCATTAAACCAACATCTACTGCTGAAGCCAGTGTATCGCCGGAGTGGTGGAATTGCGTATTATTACTGAAAATAATTTCCAGGTCGCTTGTAGAAGCCAGGGGATTGACTTGTTTTATTTTTACCACGGAGTTTAAAGGAATATTGATACGTTCTTCCAATATGATTTTTACCCTGAATTTTCCAGATCCTTCATTATCGAAGTATAATGATGTGATATTACCCACTTTGTATCCCTGGTACATAACATTCCCTGATTCGATTAAGCCATCGACACGATCGAAGATAATATAGTACTCGTCGGTTGGCTTGAGAATGTTGGTGCCCTTAAGGAAATTAAATCCCCAGACTGTTATTGCCAGCACGATTATAGCTACAATCCCTATTTTTACTTCTTTCGATAATTGCATTCCTGAATTATTTTTATAATGATTCGTTATTATTCTGAGACTCTTCTATTAAGATTTACCATACAATTCATTCAGAGCTTCCTGAATAGGTACAATCTGACCATTCTTGACCGCTATGATAAATGCATCGGGATAGCGGTTTTTAACCCACTTGCTGTACTCAACAATGTCGTCGTACTTGACTTTATAACCCACGGCATATTTGTAGAGTTGATTCGTTTTAAATACCTCTATTTCTGTAAAATCTTTAAACTGTCCCGAATTTAGCGAAATAGGTGCCGAAGATACTACTATCTGAACTTTAAAATAAACAGAAGACTTAATAGTATCCGCAGTACTCTGTTCTGTAAGGAAGTTAGCATTGTATAACGAATCGGAACTGATATCAGAGTCAGTTTCAACATGCTGAACAATATAACCCGATTTACTCTCAATGTTTTTCTTATAATCTTTAAATGCTCTGTAAATTGCAGAGGCAATATAGTCTTGTCCCTCTTCTGAATTCAGATATATCTCTTCAGTAGCATTGGTAATAAAACCTGTTTCAACAAGTACACCCGGCATCGATGTCTGTGCCAGTACTAAAAGTCCCTGGCGTTTGACACCCCGGTCTTTACGTCTTGCCCGGTCACGAAACTGATCCTGTACCAATCCTGCAAAACTGATACTCTGATTATCGTATACATTCTGCATGAGCGAGAAAATAATATAGGATTCAAGAGAATTGGGATCGAAATTCTCATAACGGGTGGAATAGTCCTCCTCCAGCAGGATAACAGAATTTTCCCGTTTCGCCACTTCGAAATTCTCATCTGATCGGTGCAGACCTAGTACAAGTGTTTCCGTACCTGTGGTTTTTGGGTCAGTCATGCCATTGGCATGAATGGATATAAACAAATCGGCATTATTTTCATTGGCTATCTCTGCTCTTCTGTATAAGGGGATAAACTCATCGGTTTTCCGGGTATATATAACTTTAATATCAGGGAAATTTTCTTCAATGTATCTACCCAGTTTTAATCCGATAGCCAGAACAATATCTTTTTCGTAAGAAATACTTCCCTTTGCGCCCGGATCCTTTCCTCCATGGCCCGGATCTATAATGATGGTACGGATTTTATAATCAGAATCATTATTTTCATTTTGTGCTGATATACTAATTTGCAAAAAAAAGAGTATTATTATCCAGAGCATTTGGTGAAAAAAGCTGTTCATATGATTCAGTAATTTCTGCATCAGAAAATATTAATTTTATTAGCTTTACAGCCTTCAGTGACAATTATTCACATAACAAAAATAGTATTAAAATTGTTATCCGTGTCAGTTCGAAGTGTCCTGTTTCTAACAATTATATTAATTGCAACGGGCAATATTAATAGTATGGATAGCAAATTATTACAGGAGCTTCAGGATTCGGTCGATTATAATAATTCCGTTGAAACAAACAGGATTATTAGCGATTCCACCTATACTGATACTCTATTTACGGATGGCTTTTCCGATTCTCTTCGCATTAATGATACAATTGTTTTTGATACATTATCTACCGATTCGATTGTTGTTAGTAAATCAACTTCGGGTGCGTTAAAGGACAAAGTTATCTATTCATCAAAAGATTCCATGCGTGTGGAAATTAATATCCAAAAGCTTTACCTATATGGTGATGCACAGGTAAATTATCAGGATATTGAACTCAAAGCCTACTATATCGAGCTCGATCTGGCCAATGAAGAAGTTTTTGCGAAAGGATTGACCGATTCACTTGGAAATGTAATAGGTGAACCCGACTTTACTAAAGGAAGTCAGAATTTCCAGTCCGACTCGATGCGCTATAATTTCAAAACGGAAAGCGGAATTATTTATCACATCGTTACACAGGAAGGTGAGGGCTATTTACATAGCGAACTAACCAAGAGACATTCTAATGGACATATTCACCTGGAGAATGGCAAATATACTACCTGCGATGCAGAGCATCCCCATTTTTATCTGGCACTAACCAAAGGGATTGTGATCCCCGAAGACAAAATAATTACAGGACCTGCGTACCTGGTAGTGGCTGATGTACCTATACCTTTTTTTGGGATACCTTTCGGATTTTTCCCGAATACAAACGAACGGGCATCGGGAATACTTTTTCCAACCTATGGCGAAGAGCGAGGTCGGGGATTTTTCCTCAGAGATTTTGGATGGTACCAGGTATTAGGCGATTATGCCGATCTCCGTATTCAAGGCGATGCCTATACAAAAGGTTCATGGGCAGTTAGAAATATGCTGTCGTATAAATGGAGGTATCATTTTAGTGGCAGTTTTGCTTTTAATTATGCACTTACCAACGATAATGAAATTGAAAATTACGAGGCCAAAAAGGATTATGCGTTGCGCTGGAGCCATCGTCAGGATCCAAAAGCCAATCCTACGCAAAATTTTTCAGCCAGTGTAAATTTTACATCCAGGGAATATGATCAAAATTATTCTTATAGTTCAAGTCAGCGCTTGCAATCAAATACCAGTTCAAGCATAAGCTATGCAAAGCAATGGCCAGGTACACCATTTAATCTGGCTATTAGTTCTACAGCGAATCAAAACAGATTAACTGAAGAAGTAGATATAAATCTTCCTACTGGTTCATTCAATATGAGTAATATTTATCCCTTACGGAGTAAAACCGGTACCGGGAAGTATAAGTGGTATGAAAATATTGGACTTTCCTACTCATCGAGTTTTAAGAATGAACTCAATACATATAACGAGGTGCTGTTTATGAATGAAACCTGGGATAGTCTGAGAAACGGCTTTATGCATACCATTCCGCTTTCAGTTAATTTTAAAATAGGGAAACTTGTAACAATTACTCCTTCAGTGAACTATAAGGGAGTTTTGTATACCAAGCACATTGAAATTGATAACTATGTTGAATACGATTCCATTTCCGGAGAATATATTGAAAACATAACAGAGTACAAAGGATTAAAATATGAACAGGCAATAAATCCCAGTATCGGGATTTCTTTTACACCGAAACTTTATGGGATGTTTATCTCAAGCAGGGAAGATTCATATGTTGAGGCGATAAGGCATGTACTGTCGCCATCGGCAAGTTTTTCCTTTACACCTGATATGAATGAATTCAACCATGTTAAGTATTACGATACACTATATAAGTTCGTTGATGGTGACACGGTGGTTTATGATATTTATAACTGGTATCAAGATGAAATTTATGCTCCTCCCTCCATTAATGGCAGGGGCGGGTCCCTAAGGCTCAGTTTAAATAATAACCTGGAAATGAAGGTTCGTCCAAGAAATGATACAACCGGCGAATCGAAGAAAGTGGTATTATTAGACAATCTGAATTTTTCCACTTCCTGGAATCCATTCAGGGATTCAGTTCGTTGGGACGATGTTTCAATGGTCACCGGAACCAAATTATTTAATAATATGCTCGATGTCAGACTTAATGGACGTTTTAGTCCTTATGTTCTTGATTCGGTAGGAGGTAATAGGGTTGATAAGATCAATGAATTTTATATCCATCGGTACAAAGGAAAATTACTCCGTTTTGTATCACTCTCTGTTAATACTAGCTTCGGTCTGCGATCGGGACAGTGGAAAGATAAGGATTCGGAAGAATCTGAAGGCGAATTGCAGGATGAGGATATAATTTATGAAGATTACTACCTGGAGGATGATATAGAGTATATTCCTGGACGTCAGACAGGAACTTATGTGGATTTCGATATTCCCTGGTCGCTGAATGTAAGGCATTCGTATTCAATTACCAGGAAATTTTCAGGCAAACCCGATATTTCCAATACAATTAATCTTTCTGGCGATATAAGTCTTACTTCGAAATGGAAAATAGGAGGGCAGATGAACTATGATCTGGAATTAAAGAAAATATCATACACTACGCTGAGTATTTATCGTGATCTGCATTGTTGGGAAATGCGCTTTACAGTGGTACCTTTTGGACAATATACAAGCTACTCATTTACAATACAGGCCAAAGGCAGTTTACTTGGTGATTTGAAATATGATAAAAAACCCAATTGGAGGGATAAATGGTAAATTCAACTCCGACATGAAAAAAATAATTAAAACCTTACATGCACCTGCGGCCATTGGTCCTTACAGCCAGGCAATTGAGAATAACCGGATGCTGTTTATAAGTGGTCAGATACCTCTCGATCCGGAGAGTGGAGAAATAGTGGGAGGAACAGTAAAGGAACAGACAAAACAGGTTTTAATAAATCTGGAAAATATTTTGAAAGCGGCCGGCTATACTTTAAACGATGTAGTAAAATCCACTTGTTATCTTAAGGACATGGGTGCTTTTAGCGAAATGAATGAAGTATATGCAGGATTTTTTACTGCCGATCCACCTGCACGTGCTGCTGTTGAAGTGAGTCGTTTGCCGAAAGATGTTTTAATTGAAATTGAGGCTATAGCGATTAAATAGTGCCTTTTAAGAGCAACAAAAAAGCTCCCGGAATAGTTAGGGAGCTTAGTGATATTGTTAGTGAATAATTATTATTCAGCTTTAATTTCAAAGGGCACTTCAATTTGTATTTCCTTATGAAGACGAACCTTAGCGGTATACTTGCCTACTTCTTTGATGAGTTCTTCCTTTATAGAGATAGCTTTTCTGTCAATCTCAAATCCTTTTTCTTTCAATGCTTCTGCAATCTGTATTGTATTTACTGAACCAAATATTTTTCCTTTCGTACTTGCTTTAGCACCAATTTCCAGGCTAATATCTTTAAGCTTATCTGCCACAACTTCAGCTTCTTTCTTAATTTTTTCTTCCTTATGTGCTCTTTGCTTCAGGTTTTCTGAATGGACCTTTCTGGCCGAAGCAGTAGCGTTGATGGCAATACCTTTTGGTATTAAATAATTTCGGGCATAGCCGTCCTTTACTTTAATAATATCGTTCTTGTATCCTAAACTTTGTATATCCTGTAATAGAATGATTTCCATGGTGGCAGGTTTAAATTATTTTAACATATCCGTTACATAGGGCAATAATGCCAGGTGACGTGCTCTTTTTATAGCAGACGCAACTTTCCTCTGAAATTTCAGCGAGGTTCCGGTTATTCTGCGTGGTAATATTTTCCCCTGTTCATTAAGGAACTTCTTTAAAAATTCGGGATCCTTATAATCGACATATTTAATACGGTTTTTAAGAAACCGACAGTATTTTTTCTTCTTGGTCTCAATGGTTGGGGGGGTGAGATACCTTATTTCTGATTGTCCTTGTTGCATTGCCATATACTATTCCTCCACTTTTTCAGTTTTTTTACTTCGTCGTTTATCGGCATACTCAATCGAGTATTTTTCCAGCTTGAAGGTTAAAAACCTTATAATACGTTCATCCCTGCGATATTCTGTTTCAAGCTTCTGGATAAACGAGCTTTCAGCGCTAAACTCAATCAGGTAATAAAATCCTGTAGATTTCTTTTGAATGGGGTAGGCTAGCTTTTTAAGGCCCCAATTTTCTTCATACACAATCTCACCCTTATTTTTAAGGATAAGGTCCTTGAACTTTTCAACCGCTTCCTTCATCTGAACTTCAGACAAAACGGGAGTTGCAATGAAAACGGTTTCGTATCTGTTCTTCATGATTTATTAAATTGTTTAAAACGAAGCGCAAAAGTATTACTTTTTTTTATCAGTACAAATATTTTATGGATTATAAATTACTGAAAATAAGTCGCACACCAGGTGAAGGAATTGATAGACGAATTTTTAATAAAAAAGTTGATTAATGAAAGAATAAAACAAGCTAAACTTTGGTCCAGTTTTCACCATGTTTGATCCGGCTTATTTGCATTTCGGATACTCCAAATGTCCGGGCGAGAATAGCTCCTGATACACCCAGATTTAATTGGTGTTTTATGATACGAACATCGGAAGTACTGAGCTTGGAAGCAACTTTTCTTGCAGGGATATCATAGTTGTTGCCCAGAAAAGCTTTCCATCCTTTCCATGTCTCTTTATAATATTGATCAGGGCGGGCAGGGAGATTTACCGGACGTTTATTCCATGTTCGATATTCAATTGAATTTTTTATGTCTTTTTGTCTGCAGAATTTAGATGCATCTTCGTAACTCAGATAGTGATTATCGGTAAATCCTGTAGGTTTTCCGAAGAAATCAGGCCAACCATTCCAGACATGTTTCTTTTTAAAGTACTCATCGGGCTTACGGGGAAAGTTTTTTGGTAAGTACTCTCCGCTACGTTTATAAGAATCGAATTTACGGGACGATGTAATTCCTTTTGGTACCAAAAATTCCTGAATCCAGGTTTTTGCTAGTTTATATGACCATCTGATAACGTTATCATATGAATCAATCTTCATATTAAGTTCGGATTTAGGTTATACTTCAATAACATGCGATTGAAAAAAATTGTTTCTTCACTTAACGGTTTAGTTGATGTAATCTTGTGATACAAAGATACAAATTTTTAAAATACTGGTCACCTGATGATTATCATAATAACTGTATTTTTTTCAACATATTGTAAATCAAAATGAATACTATCAAAAAACGGATATCAGTTTCCTCAGTTTAAACAATGATTACAATGGAATATATTTTATGAGTTTTCAACAATGCAATACTTAGCTTATTATAATCTATATATTTGCTAATGTATGGAGGAAGGAAAAGGTTTTATAGTATCTGCAAGAAAATACAGGCCGGATACATTTGATACGGTAGTCGGTCAGCGCAGTACAACTGCAACACTTAAAAATGCCATTCGAACCAAACACCTGGCACAGGCATATTTATTCTGTGGTCCACGTGGGATAGGGAAAACAACATGTGCCCGGATTTTCGCAAAAACCATTAATTGCAGTAATCTTTCTGACACTGTCGAAGCTTGCAATACCTGCGAATCGTGTGAGTCATTTAATCAAAACCGGTCGTATTGTATCCATGAATTAGATGCAGCCTCAAACAATTCGGTTGAAGACATACGATTGCTGATTGAGAAGGTACGAATACCTCCTCAGATTGGGAACTATAGCGTTTATATTATCGATGAAGTGCACATGCTTTCGCAATCAGCTTTTAATGCCTTTCTTAAAACTTTGGAAGAACCTCCAAAACATGCCATTTTTATAATGGCAACTACTGAAAAACATAAAATTCTTCCTACCATTCTATCCCGCTGCCAGATTTTTGATTTTAACCGTATTAAAATTCCCGAGATTGTTGCCTATCTCGAATTGATTGCGAAGAAAGAGAAAATTAAATTTGAAGCTGATGCACTGAATATTATAGCACAGAAGGCTGATGGTGCAATGCGTGACGCCTTATCTGTTTTTGACCAGATTTCGAGTTTTTCCGATAACAATATTACTTACCAGAAAGTTATTGAGAATCTTAATATTCTTGATTATGAGTACTATTTCAGATTAACCGATGATTTTTTAAAAGGTGATGTTTCGGAAACTTTATTGATTTTCGATGAAATATTGGCAAGAGGATTCGATAATCATAATTTCATTAACGGATTAAGCCGCCATTTTCGCGATCTGTTAATGTGCAAAGCTGAAAAAACACAACAGCTTCTGGAAGTGGGTGAATCGATAAAAAAACAATATTCGGAGCAATCGGATCGATGTTCCGATGAATTTCTATTCTCATCTCTGGATATAAGTAATACCTGTGATATTGCTTTGAAATCAAGTAAAAATCAACGTTTGCATTTAGAGATTAGTCTGATCAAATTGTGTAATCAGAGTAAAAAAAAAAATGAGGTAGAGGCAGATGAAATTCTTGTTTTATCTGACACTAGTGAGGATTATTCAAAAGGATCTAAAAAGGATATACCTGAGGTAACTGAAAATGACATTCCTGAAGAAACCCTAAAGGACACTCCTAAAAAAATGCCTGTTAAAAAGGTAATTATTTCGTCAGATAATGAATCCAAATCAATACCCAACGAATCCTCTGCAAAGTCTGATATACCTTCCATAAAACAAGCTCTTGATTTATTAGATAGCTCTGGGGGTAGTGAATCTGGTGCCAGCAACAATGATACAGACGATCTTGAATCCGGTACGGAAGTCGATCCTGAATCTGAGGTCGGGGTTCAATCCATCTCAGCCGAGGAATTAAAGAAATGGTGGTATTCGCATATTGAAAATATTAAGAGTGAATCGCCCCGGATGTATAATGTATTAAGGAATCAGAAACTTTCATTAAACGATGACGGAATTGTTTTAAAACTATCATTCAGGAATAGTGCTCTTATCTCAGAGTTTAAAAGTAATTATAAACCTGATTTACTATCATTTATAAAAGAAAAATCAGGGAATGAGTATTTTGAAATTCAGGAAGAGGTATTTGCCGAAGAATCGTCGGAGTCTGCCAAATATTATACCGATCTGGATAAATTGAAATACATGATCACAAAGAATCCTTCTCTGAAAAAACTTAAAAATGATTTTAACCTCGATATTGAGTAAGAGTTTTTTCGCTGTTGCTGTGTAAAATTGTAACTCAATAATGTTTTATCTACCTTTGCTGACCTTTTAATTTCAACACATAAAATTTCAAAATATTTTACATGCAAGGGGAAAAGATTATAAATAAAAATGGAAAGTTACAAGTTCCCGACTCTCCCATTATTCCTTTCATTGAGGGTGATGGCACAGGTCCTGATATTTGGGCTGCATCGGTGAAAGTATTCGATAGTGCAGTGGAAAAAGCTTATAAGGGAAAACGGGAAATCATTTGGAAAGAAGTATATGCGGGTGAGAAATCCTTTAAAATGAATGGGGAGTGGCTTCCGCAAGAAACATTGGATACAATTTCGGAATATTTAGTATCTATTAAAGGACCACTGACAACACCAGTAGGAGGAGGTATACGTTCGTTGAATGTTGCTCTCCGACAAATTCTTGACCTCTATGTATGTTTGCGGCCCATCAGATATTACCAGGGTGTTCCTTCACCAGTGAAAGATCCCTCAAAAACCAATATGGTAATATTCCGTGAAAATTCCGAGGATATTTACGCGGGTATAGAATGGATGAATGGCAGTAATGAAGTTAAAAAACTAATACGATTTCTTCAAAAGGAACTGGAAGTAAAAAAAATTCGTTTTCCTGGATCCAGCTCGATTGGCATTAAACCTGTATCAAAGGAAGGAACAGATCGACTGATCCGAGCTGCCATACTCTATGCCATAAACCACGATTTACCTTCTGTTACAATCGTACATAAGGGAAATATTATGAAATTCACTGAAGGTGCTTTTCGTGATTGGGGCTATGCGCTGGCGAAAAACGAATTCGGAGCTGTTGAACTGGATGGAGGTCCGTGGTGTACCATTAAAAACCCACATTCCGGAAAGGAAATTATTATTAAAGATGTTATCGCTGATGCTTTCCTGCAGCAAATTCTTACTAGGCCATCGGAATATTCCGTAATTGCTACTATGAATCTTAATGGCGATTACATTTCCGATGCCCTGGCTGCTATTGTTGGAGGAATTGGCATTGCTCCCGGGGCTAATATAAATTACGAAACCGGACATGCCATCTTTGAAGCAACTCACGGCACAGCTCCAAAATATGCCGGGCAGGATAAAGTGAATCCGGGTTCGCTTATACTCTCCGGAGTTATGATGCTCGAATACCTGGATTGGCCGGAAGCTGCCGAACTTATAATTAAAGGTCTGCAGACATCCATATTGAAAAAACGAGTAACTTACGACTTCGAACGATTAATGACTGGAGCTACTTTGCTTAAATGTTCCGGGTTCGGGGATGAGATAATTGCAAATATGTAAGAAGGGTAGCTGGAAATGATATATGTATTAAGAGATAGATATAAACCATTAAAGTAATATATTATGTTAAAGAAAAAAGTTGAAGATATACTGAATGCTCAGATTGAAAAAGAAGGCTATTCATCCAACTTATACCTGGCAATGGCCAGCTGGGCAGAGACAAATGGCTACAGTGGTATAGCTCAATGGTTATACGTACAGGCCGACGAAGAACGCTTACACATGCTGAAAATAGTAAAATATGTCAACGAAAGAGGCGGACATGCAGTTATTCCTTCGTTTAAAGAAGCTCCTAAAGAACAGAAAAGTATTACTGACCTGTTCAAGGCTGTTCTGGAACATGAAAGATATATAACCGACTCAATAAACAACATTGTTGCTCTTACTCTTGAAGAAAAGGACTTTACCACACAAAGCTGGATCCAATGGTTCGTAAACGAACAAATTGAAGAAGAAGCCCAGGTAACTGAAATTTTGGATAAACTGAAATTACTTGGGAACAATAATTTGTACCTGTTCGACAGGGATATTCTGGGCATGAGGGGAGATGTAGGTGGAAATTCAGGAGCATAAATTATCAAACTATTATTAATAGACTTCAGTACTATTTCTTATGTCTGGATAATTCTTATTTGTTGAGACAGGATATGAATCATACCTGGACAAGTTTGATTAAGCTAATCTAAAATTAATAATCCTGGTCTGTGATCCGCATACTTTATTAAACAGTGCTAATTTCAGAGATTAGATACATCTGGCTTTCAATCATTTCTTATAAATTCAGCTTAATAAATATTTTACGGCTTTATAAATAATTCCATTAATTTTGTTCCACTACAAAAATTTCAGAAATGAGCAGTATTATTAATATCATAAGCAAACTCTTTGGCAGTAAGTCGGACAGGGATATTAAGGTAGCTATGCCTAAGGTTGAGGCTATTAAAGGGGCGTATGAAAAAGTGAAGGACCTGACTAACGATCAGTTAAGAGCAAAAACAACAGAACTAAAGAATTATATCAGGGAATATATTGCGGGAGAAGACAATAAGATAGCAGACCTTAAGAAAATGGCCGAATCTGAAGTCAGGGATATGGCAAAAAAGGAGGAAATATTTACTGAAATAGATAATCTGGAAAAAATTGTAGAAGAAAGAATTGAAAAAGCCCTGAACGATTTACTGCCCGATGCTTTTGCCATTATGAAAGAAACAGCCCGGCGTTTTAAAGAGAACGAATACCTCGAGGTTGAAGCAACAGAATTTGATAAAAACTTATCTGCAACACGCGACAGTATTGAAATACAGGGTACAAAAGCCAGGTATTACAATAAATGGATGGCAGGTGGTAACGAAATTACCTGGGATATGGTGCATTACGATGTACAGCTCATTGGTGGTGTTGTGTTGCATGAGGGAAGAATTGCCGAGATGGCTACTGGGGAAGGAAAAACATTGGTAGCTACTTTACCCGTATTTCTGAATGCATTAGCTGGCAGAGGAGTTCATATTGTAACTGTAAATGATTATCTGGCCAAACGTGACTCGGAATGGATGGGACCGTTGTATGAATTCCACGGTTTATCGGTTGATTGTATCGACAGACATGAACCCAATTCTGCCAGCCGAAGGCAAGCCTACCAGGCCGATGTAACCTTCGGGACCAATAATGAATTTGGTTTCGACTACCTGCGCGATAATATGGCCGGCAATATACTAGATCTAGTTCAGCGTAAACATCACTATGCCATTGTCGACGAAGTAGACTCAGTTCTTATCGACGATGCCCGAACGCCATTAATTATATCGGGTCCGGTACCTAAAGGAGAGAATCAGGAATTTGAAGGATATAAACCTCGTATTGAAACACTGGTAAGTCAGCAGCGTAAACTGGTGACTGAACTTCTGGCTGAGTCAAAAAAACTTATTGCTGATGAAAAACGCGAGGAAGGAGGTTTTAAACTGCTGCAGGCATTTAAGGGATTGCCAAAAAATAAAGCGCTGATTAAATTCTTAAGTGAGGAGGGGAATAAGGCTTTGCTATTGAAAACTGAGAATTTTTATATGCAGGAGAATAGCAAACATATGAATAAGGTTACTGATGAGCTTTATTTCGTGATAGATGAAAAACTTAATTCAGTCGATTTGACAGATAAAGGTATTGAGACTATCACTTCTTCCTCCGATGATCCCTATTTCTTTATTATGCCTGATGTGGGGAGTGAAATTGCCGAGCTGGAAAAACTTACGATTTCACCAGAAGAATTGATAACCCGAAAAGATAAGCTGATACAGGATTATGCTTTAAAATCGGATCGTATTCATACTGTACACCAGCTGTTGAAAGCCTATACCATGTTTGAAATAGATGTGGAATATGTGGTTATCGATAATAAAGTTAAAATTGTCGACGAGCAGACGGGACGTATCATGGAAGGCAGGCGCTATTCCGATGGCTTGCATCAGGCCATTGAAGCCAAGGAAAATGTAAAGGTCGAAGCTGCTACACAAACCTATGCAACCATTACCCTTCAGAACTACTTCAGAATGTATCATAAACTGGCAGGTATGACTGGTACTGCTGAGACAGAGGCTGGAGAGCTATGGGATATTTATAAACTCGATGTCGTGGTTATTCCAACCAATGTTCCTGTTGTGCGCAACGACTGGGAAGATTTGATTTACAAAACCAAGCGGGAGAAATACAATGCGGTTATCGATGAAATTGTTGAATTGGTAAAAAACGAGAGGCCATCGCTCGTTGGTACAACTTCTGTTGAGATTTCAGAACTGCTTAGCCGGATGCTGAAGATGAAAGGAATTAAGCATAATGTGCTTAATGCCAAGATGCACCAGCGTGAAGCTGAAATTGTTGCTGAAGCAGGTAAGCCCGGAACAGTTACCATTGCCACCAATATGGCAGGTAGAGGTACCGATATTAAATTACCGCCTGAAGTTAAAAAAGCCGGAGGATTGGCAATTTTGGGTACTGAAAGGCATGAATCGCGCCGTGTCGACCGCCAGCTTAGGGGTCGAAGTGGACGTCAGGGTGATCCGGGAACCTCGCAGTTCTATGTTTCGCTGGAAGATGACCTGATGCGCTTGTTTGGTTCGGACAGGATCGCCGGATTGATGGATCGCATGGGATTGAAAGAGGGTGAAGTGATACAGCACAGCATGATCTCAAAATCGATTGAGCGGGCACAGAAAAAAGTGGAAGAAAATAATTTTGGTATTCGCAAGCGTTTGCTCGAGTACGATGATGTTATGAACTCACAGCGTGAGGTGATCTACTCGAAGAGACGAAATGCACTGTATGGCGACAGGATTCAGATTGATATAGGTAATATGATGTATGATGTATCAGAAAGCGTGGTCGAAAAGTTCTATTCGAACACGGATTATGATGAGTTTAACTTCGAAATCATTCGACTTCTATCAATTAATAATCCCATCAGCGAAAACGAATATATTAAACTCAGTACTCAGGAAATGACTGAAAAGCTCTTCCATGGTGTACGCGAAGCTTATGCACGTAAAACCGAAGTGATCCGCAAGCAGGCTTATCCGGTTATAAAGGAAGTTTATGTACATCAGGCAAAAGCCTATGAAAATATTCTGGTTCCCATAAGTGATGGGACAAGGACCTATAACATTATTACAAATCTGGAAAAAAATTATAACTCTAATTGCGAAGAGTTGATCCGCTCTTACGAAAAATCTCTTACACTTGCTACTATCGATGAAAACTGGAAAGAGCATCTCAGGGAACTCGACGACCTGAAACAATCGGTTCAGAATGCAACTTACGAACAAAAAGATCCCTTGCTTATTTATAAGTTTGAATCCTTTGAATTATTCAAGAACATGATCGATCGCATTAACAATGATGTGGTCAATGTGTTAATGAAAGGACAATTACCTTTACAGGATCCGAGTGAAGTTCGTAAAGGTGAGATACCAAGAAGAAACGATACGAGCAACCTCAGGGCCAGTAAAACCGATTACGGATCATCCTTCGACCATGGTTCTGAACAGGGGGAAGCACGACGACAACCACAAAAAACACAACCTGTCAGGGTTGAGAAAAAGGTAGGCCGAAATGATCCATGTCCGTGTGGTAGTGGTAAGAAATATAAAAACTGCCATGGTAAAGTAAGCGCTAATGTTGAATAGAATATTACGCCAAAGAAATTAAATGATTAAAATGTTCTAATATCAGGGATTAACTAATTCAAATTAACCAATTGGTTATAAATTAAAATTTTATTCACACTCCTAAACTCTAAACTCTAAACTTATTTAATATGTATAATCTTTCCTTCTGACGCTATGCAATTCGAAGAATTCGGTCTTAATCAGCATCTTCTTGAGGCGCTTTCCTATATGGGATTTGAAAAACCAACTCCTATACAAATTAGTACTATACCTGAAATCATGTCAGGCCGGGATTTAATTGCATGTGCTCAAACCGGAACAGGTAAATCGGCGGCTTTTCTGCTTCCGATATTAAATAAAATTGCTGAAAAAGGATCGGTGGGGGTAGGGATAAATACCCTGATAGTGGTGCCAACACGCGAGCTGGCTATCCAGATAGAACAGCAGGTAAGAGGATTTGCTTATTTTGTGCCTGTCAGTTCCATTGCAATTTATGGTGGTGGCGATGGCAAAACATGGGATCAGGAAAAAAAAGTGTTTCTGGAAGGAGCCGATATTATTGTTACCACACCGGGGAAATTTATTAGTCACTTAAATCTGGGGTATGTAAATCTTCAATTGGTAGAACACTTTATTCTTGATGAAGCTGACAGAATGCTGGATATTGGGTTTTATGAGGATCTTATGCGCATTGTAGCACATTTGCCAAAAACCAGACAAACGCTTATGTTCAGCGCTACAATGGCCCCGAAGATAAGAACTATGGCCCGGCAAATTCTTAAAGATCCTGCTGAAATCAGCACGGCTATTTCAAAACCTCCCGATGGTGTATTACAGGCTGTTTACCTGGTGCACGATGAGCAAAAAATAACTCTTATAACCAATTTAATAGCAAATAAGCCCGAGTATCAATCGATTTTAATATTTTGTTCTACCAAGAAAAAGGTCTCAGATACGGCCCATACACTCAAGAGAAAAGGCGAAAATGTGAGCAGCATATCATCGGATCTTGAGCAGAAGGAACGCGAAGAAGTGTTGAATCGATTTAAATCCAGGGAACTACGAATTATCGTGGCTACAGATGTTTTAAGTCGTGGAATAGATATTAAAGACATTAACCTGATTATAAATTTCGACGTTCCCCAGGACGCCGATGATTATGTG
The DNA here is from genome assembly GCA_964592225.1 of uncultured Bacteroidales bacterium. Lineage (GTDB taxonomy): Bacteria > Bacteroidota > Bacteroidia > Bacteroidales > UBA10428 > UBA10428. The sequence continues at coordinate 1,138 of CAZQCO010000020.1, read as the reverse complement.
CACCGTGTTGGCCGTACGGCAAGGGCCGATAAGACTGGTGTTGCCATTACACTTGTCAGCGAAAGCGACATGTTCCGGTTTCACCGTATCGAAGAATTGATTGAGACTACCGTTATTAAATTAAATGTACCTCCCGAAATAGGTGAAAGCCCGGAGTGGAATCCCCACTTTCATCGGAGAAACAAATATGGCAGTAACAGATTTAAGGGTAAGAGTCAAAACAGAAAACCCGGCAAATACCACAAAAGGAAATAAGAAATTCCTATAATGTACTTGAAATAGTGAACATTATTGATACGGATAATGATTAAAATAAATTAATAGTTTTTTCTGAAGCAATTTGAATTTTTATAGAAATAAATTATCTTTAAATAAATAACAAACAAACCAGCACAACATGAAACAAACTTTACGTGAAAAACACAACCTGGCACTTAGACTTTCAGGCTATGCAGCTTCTGCAGGAGCCCTTATAGCTATTGGTTCAACAGCAAACGGACAAGTTGTGTATTCCGGGCTCCAAAACCTGGAGCTCAATATGCCGGAATATATGGAGATAGATTTGGACGGCGACTTGGTTAACGATTTTGGTTTTGTTATGTACGGTTATAGCTCAACGGGTACCTTTCCTAATGGATATTATGTTTCCAGATTTGGATACGGAGTAATAGTAAATCCAAAAACCGATTCGTATAACAATAGCTGGATGGCCAGGTCAACATTTGTTAGTGTATTTTCTAGTACAGGTACTTACCCTATTGTATATGGACTCGATGAGGGAATAGAGGTAAACAGTTCTCAAACCATGTGGTCCGACATTTCATATCCCCTGTGGCCGGGAGCTATGGGTGTAGGCAAAATTATATCTGTTTTTTTTACATATCCTGTTTTATCAACAACCCAATATTACTGGGGTGCCGGGGATTTTATTGGTGAAGAACATTTTATTGGCATACGTTTTTATATTGGGACAGAGCAACATTACGGATGGATAAGGGCTAGTATGGGAGATGAACTTGAACCCATGACTATTATTGACTGGGCCTATGAATCAACTCCAGGTGTTGGAATAACAACAGGACTGCCTGTCATTGGCTTTTCCGGTGTCGAAGAAGTAGTATCCGAAGCAACACAGACT
>CAZQCO010000019.1:0-52057 GCA_964592225.1 uncultured Bacteroidales bacterium | reverse complement strand
TGCGAAAGTATTTGTTTGTCAGTGAAATGACGGCTTTCAATGGCGCCCGTCGGACAGGTCGATCCGCAGGTACCGCAACCCTTGCAAAGGGCTTCGTTCACAACCGAGACTCTCTTCTCTTCATCAAAATGAATGGCCGTATAGGGACATACCATGATACAAGTCTGGCACCCACAACATACTTCTTCATCTATATGAGCCGTTGTAACTTCAACTTCAATATTACCAACAGCTATGCTGGCCAGTACACGAGCGGCGGCAGCTTTTGCCTGCGTAATGCTCTCAGGAATATCCTTTGGGCTCTGACAGCTACCAACAATATAAACTCCATCTGTAGTAGTAGCTACAGGATCTAGTTTCGGATGTTTTTCGATATAAAAATCATTACCACACAAACTCACTCCTGTAAGCCGTGCTATTTCTTTTGCATCTTGCCGTGCTTCCATACCTGTCATCAGGATGACTAAATCGGCAGGTATTTCAATATCTTCGCCCGAGAGTTTTTCATGCATTGTAATAAGCATCTCGGCTGTATCGTTATCCTGTGCTTTGGTGATTTTCGGAAGATTGTTTTCCTGATCGAACATCAGAAATAATATTTTCCGGCGCGATGAATCGGCATAGAACTCTTCGCATCCCTTCCCGAATGAACGCATATCGGCGTACAATTCATAAATATTCGATTTGGGCAACATGGAACGCAGTTGATTGGCATATTTCAGGGCGGTGCTGCAACAGGTACGTGAACAGTATGGATGGTACTTTGAATTACGGCTCCCGACACAATGAATGATGGCGATATTTTCAGGTTCTTTTTTCTTGCTGGTTATAACTTCTCCATGCATCAGCATTTCCTCTATCTCGAGTGATGTAACAACATCGGGTAATTTTCCATAGTTATATTCGGGAATCGATGAGGGATCGAATGGCTTTAAACCGGTTGCAACAATAATGTTTCCGAATTGTAATTCTTTTTCAATACCATTCTGACGGATTTTCGAGATGAAATTTCCTACGTATCCTGTTATTTCAGCGAATGTTGTGTTCAGAAAGACATCAATTAATTTATGTGCCTGAACCTGTTGAATTCTGGGTTTCATCATCTGCTGAGCACTTTCCAGAAAAGGAAAAGTAAGATCAAGCTTGGCTGTGATTCCCCCTAGAGCATCTGATTTTTCAACCAGATAAACCTGTTTACCTGCATTGGCAATTTCCAGGGCAGCAGAAATACCGGATATTCCTCCTCCAATGACGAGTGTGGCTGAATTTACTTCGACAAAACGCTTATCAAGAGGTTTGTGATACTGTACCCGGCTGACAGCTGCTTTTATCAGCGAAAGCGCTTTTAATGTGGCATATTCACTATCGATATGAACCCAGGAATCCTGTTCACGTATATTGGCCATTTGAAACATGTAGGGATTGAGACCTGCCTGTTCGAGTGCTTTTCGGAAAGTAGGTTCATGTATACGTGGCGAGCAGGCGGCAACAACTACCCGGTTAAGCTTATATTCCTTAATATCTCCGATGAGTTTTTCCTGTCCCGGATCGGAACACATGTATTTGTAATCGCGGGCCATAACCACATGAGGCAATTTTTGTGCTTCTTTGGCAATGCGTTCAACATCAATCATTTTTGCGATATTCGACCCACACCAACAGATATATACTCCAATCCTGATTTCTTCCATAGTATTATATTTATATGGCTGTAGCCAGACTGGTTTTCATAGCTTTTTCGGCTGTTGCCTTTTTTAGCGCAGAAAAATAAATAGCAAAAGGACGATATGCCAAATGAGACCATTTGGAAAATGGCACTTCTACCATGATCATCGGAACAAGAATTGCCAGGTGAGCAACATATATATAATATGTGGCCAACGGATTACCATTTAACCTTAAAATATGAATCAGGATACCGGTTACCGTTGTCAGGAAAAGCAATATGATGAACAACCAATCGCTGCCATGAGAAAATTGTAGTTTTATATCGTTTTTTCTGATACGGCGAATAAAAACGTTCACCAGAAAAAGTAGAATACCAAAAGTAGCATAGTAGCCCAAAATCCTTTGCCAGTGGTACCATGGATAAATATTTTCAACCTGGAATTTTGGAAGAAGTCCTACTATCAGAATGAACATGATGGTATACCCCGACATCAGCAGAAAATGTCCCAGCCAGTATTTTTTATCATCGCATTTCGAAAGTTTAGGCTGAACAGCGAAGTGGATAATTAATCTCCAGAATTCCTTGACATAGGTAAATAAAGGTACCCGGGTATCGGGGTCTGATAGTATTACCTTATACCACATATTAAAAATATTGGAGATCAGCAACAGACCTACCGTGATGGCCATTATGAGATCGCCGGTCTCAATTATACGTAAGAATTGTTCATTGCCCAGACCGGTACTTAAACTGTTTATCATAACACCTCCCTGTGCATTGATAAATGCTCCGGGATTTGAGATTATAGCCGGATCGGGCGGGAGAAAAATAAAAAATGCACTGACTATCAGCAGGGCAAATATGACAATGAAACCTAATTCCCATATTTTATTTTTATAAAAGAGTCTGGATATTCCTGTCCAGTCGTAAACTGAAATAAGATAACGCCGAAGAGTCATCATTAATTCACCCGGATTTGCATCCCTGGGGCAGGTTTCCGAACAATCGCCACAGTAATAACACATCCATGGATCGAGATTGCGACTGATCTTTTTCTTAAGACCCATTTGCAGCCATCGGATCCCTTTGCGCGGAAACAAATGACTCTCGTCTGTTAGCGGACAGGTGGCCGTACAATTACCACAATGGAAACATTCGGCCCAGTTTCCCACACCAAAAGGTTTCAATTTTTCTTTGAAGTCAGGGTCGATTCGGTTCATGGGTTAATCTTTGTTTACGGCTGATAATTCCATGGCTTTTTGTTTAATATCTTCCAGAGGAATGCTTGCAAGACTTTTAGGCACACCTTTTTGCATGATACTCTGAATAACGCTTGATGCTGCAGCTGATGCCTGCACTACGGAATCGGGTATATCTTTAGGTCCCTGGCATGTCCCCGCAAGCAAGATACCACCGCTGAGTGTCTGGTTTGTATTGCTTAGCGCATCCGATTCTTCAAACCAGCCATCATCTGACCGGGAAATACCCAGCATAGAGGAAATTTTATCAGTATCAGAACCGGGTTCCAGGCCTACCGCCAGAACTACCATATCTACGGATTGTTCCAGCATCCGGTCATTTTCAATGTCTTCAGTCCGGAGCAAAAGCCGGTTATTTTTCTCATCAATTTTTGCTGTTTTACCCCTGATAATGTGTACGCCTTCTTCTTCAATACGCTTGTAAAACTCTTCATAACCTTTTCCATAGGCTCGCATATCGATATAGTATTCGAATACTTCGGCTTCCGGAATTTTTTCCCCGATGAGGTGGGCCAGCTTCAGAGAATACATACAACACACCCTGGAACAATACTTATTATAGTTTTCATCACGACTGCCAATACAATGGATAAGCGCCAGACTTTTTGGTTGTGGACTGTCAGCATCGAATATCCAGTTTCCTTTTTTATCCTGCGAACGGAGCACAATGTTACCTCCTGTTGGTCCGGCAGCATTCACCAGCCGCTCCATCTCGAGCGAGGTAATTACATTGGGATATTTCCCATAGCCATATTGCTCCATGCGGCTGGCTTCAAAAGGTTTAAATCCTGTGGCAACTATGACATTTCCAGCGTTTACTTCCACTACCTGATCTTTTTCATCAAGATCGATGCAATTTTCTACAGGGCAAACCTTCACACAAACACCACACTTTCCGGTTTGCACATACCTGCAGGAATCAGCATCTATCAGGTATTTATTTGGAACTGCCTGCGGGAAGGGCATATAGATAGCTTTTCGGAGGCTTGTTCCCTGATCGAATTCGCTTTTAACGGAAGTAGGACATTTTTCGGCACAGGTTCCACAACCTGTACAGGTTTTAACATTTACCCTTCTCGCCTTTTTCAGAATTTCAACCCTATAGTTACCGGGCATTCCTGAAATACTTTTTACCTCGGAATAAGACATAAGTTCAATATAGGGGTGCTGACTCACCTCAACCATTTTAGGAGTAAGGATACAGGCCGCACAATCGAGAGTGGGGAATGTTTTATCGAACATAGCCATATGCCCCCCTATGGTTCCTGTTTTTTCAACAAGATACACTTTGTGATGGCTGTTGGCTATCTCAAGGGCAGCCTGGATGCCTGCAATTCCGCCACCTATTATCAATGTTTCGGATTGAGCGGGATTATGCTCACTAAGTAAGGATATATCGAAAGGAATCCCGGAGAGAGCGCAGATGAGTTTTGCTTTTGCCCATTCATTAAGGGGCATTCCGTTAGGGATTCCATTGAATATATCAGCCAGGATAATGTTTTCGGCAGCTTTTTCGGCTTTCTGTAATGCTTTTGCGAAGAAAGGCTTAATAAAGCCAGGTCTGTAACCTGCAATTAAAATGCGTTCGATATTGTTCTTCCTGATCTCTTCGGCGAAATGTTCCGGATCGGTAGGAGGATTCTCTGAAGAATTCCAGATTTTTGTTATTTCCGGAACAATTTGAAGATAGCCGCAGAGTTCCTTATAATCGAGCGATTGAGAGTGATTATTCGCAGTGTGAGAAAAGTAGACACCAGTAGTAAGTGTTCTTCTCATGATTAGTCAGGTTTAGGAACCAACAATTTTGTACTAAAAATCACAATAACGACTAAAAATACGTTTTTTTACGTATTTACACTTAGTTTTTGTGTAAAAAAATACAATAAATTAGGAACATGTAATCAACAATTTGATCTAACTTGCTGCAAATTAAAGGATACACAATAGAAAAATTTATGAAGTTATAATTTTAATGTACTAAATTAGAACAATAATGGCTTTGGTTAGGAGTGATATAAAACGATTGTTAGAGTATAAATTGTGCTTATTGCGATTTAAAGAGTTAGGGGTTAGTACTATTTTTTCTTATAATTTAGGTGAAGTAGCCGGGGTTACTGCTGTTCAGGTGAGGAAAGATTTTTCTGTTTATGGGATAAAGGGTAAGAAACGGGGCGGATACAATATCGATGAGCTATTGGAAGCCCTGAATATAATTTTTGGCAGCGCCAGCAAGAATATAATCATTGTTGGGATGGGAAATATTGGGAAAGCCTTGTCGCAGTATAATGAGCGTTTTATTAAAAAGAACCTCCATATTGTTGCAGGCTTTGATATTGATCCTTCCAAACAGAATAAAAGTTATGGTATTCCTATATATCCGTTCGAAAATTTAAAGGAAGTCATTCAGAATGAGAAGGTAGGAACTGCAATTATTGCCGTGCCTTTTCAAACCGCCCAGGATGTATGTAATATCCTGATAGCGTCCGGCATAAAGGGAATTCTCAATTTTGCCCCGGTTATCCTGAAAGTCCCGGATGATGTTGTAATCGATAATATCAACCTGAGTAACAAGCTGGAGGGGATTATTTATAATATTGAAAAAATACCCTGACACAATACAGGAAACATGTTATGATGGTTGTTAGTATCCCGCTGCCATTCCATCTTTCCGCGATTCGGAAGCGCCTATAAAAGTTTTTCTTGCATCATCGTACATAATTGCCTGGTAACCACCATAAATACCATTCTCAAATGAAATTTTGTGCCCTCTTTCCATTAGATCACGAATTACAGTGTATTCAAATCCGCTTTCAAGAAAGAGGGTTCCTGTTCCTTCAACTCCCTCGCCGGTAGGCTGCGATGAACCTTCATGAGCGATGCGGGGAGCGTCACCGGCTTCCTGCAGATTCATACCAAAATCAACGAGGTTCATGATGATCTGTAGCTGGCCCTGGGGCTGGAAATCTCCTCCCATCACACCAAAACTGATCCAGGGTTTGCCATTCCTGGTAATAAACGCCGGTATAATGGTATGGAAAGGCCTTTTACCCGGTGCATACACGTTGGCATCGTCCTTATTCAGGCTGAATAATTCACCCCTGTCCTGCAACATGAATCCCAGGCCCGGGGGAACCATTCCTGAACCCATTCCACGATAATTACTCTGTATCAGGGATACCATATTCCCGTCTTTATCGGCGGTGGTCAGATAAACGGTTTCACCCGATGAACTGACCCCCGAGTAATACACTCCGGCATGCTCCATATCGATCAGTTTACTGATTTGCTGCGCATACTCCTTAGAGATAAGCCGTTTCACCGGGACATCAACAAAATCCATGTCGGCATAATAATTGGCACGGTCTTCAAAAGCCAGTTTTTTGGCTTCGACAAATAGGTGAATATGATCAGCACTGCCATATTGAATCGTGTCGAACCGGAAGTTTTCAAGGATGTTCAGCATTTGAAGTACGGCAATTCCCTGACAGTTCGGTGGTAATTCCCAGACTTCGACTCCACGATAAGTAGTAGATACCGGGTTAACCCATTCCGATCTGTGACGCGACAGATCATATTTGTCAAGAAATCCACCCTGCGACTGTATAAAATCTGAAATCTGCTCAGCAATGGTACCTTTGTAAAAAACATCCCTGCCCTCAGATGCAATTTTTCTGTACGTTTCGGCCAGATCAGGATTTTTAAAGATATCACCCTTACCTGGCACTTTCCCGTCTCTGACATATGTTTCACGGATGTTGGGAAATCCCTGCAGCAGGTAAAATTTTACCGAACGCTGAAAGTAGTAAGCGATAAGCTCAGTCAGCGGAAAACCTTCTTCCGCATATTCAATAGCCGGCATCAGGATATCTGTCATGCTGAGCTTTCCAAATTTATCATGGAGTTCAAACCAACCGTCGACACAACCCGGAACGGTTACAGGCAAAGGACCGTATTTGGGGATATGTTTATAACCGTTTACCAGAAAAGTATCCAGTGTCAGTGAGCGGGGTGAACGGCCGCTGGCATTAAGTCCATAAAGCCTTTGGGTTTTGGCATCCCATACAATGGCAAACAGGTCGCCTCCGATACCGCTTCCTGTAGGTTCCATTAAACCCAGGGCTGCATTGGCAGCAATAGCAGCATCTACTGCCGATCCTCCTTTCTTTAAAATGTCAATCCCTATCTGTGTAGCCAGGGGATGACTAGTGGCAACCATTCCATGCCGGGCGATGACTTCGGAACGTGTGGCAAAATTACGGCCTGTTATTCTGTCCTGCGAAAATGTGCTGAATGGATAAACAATAATTAATAAACAAATAAGGATCTTATGACCATCCTTTAAAAGTTTTTTATACCAGGTATTATGAAGAATGATCCGGTTCATAACATTGCAGTCAGATAATCAGGCAATATGCCGAAGTATTTATAGGTTAAAGATAATGTTTCTTAAGGAGATTTGGTATTTTATGGACGATCCAAAAATCTTGTACTACAGGTATTCAGTCCGTTCGCTCTGGTAATTCAAACAGGCTCATTAAATATATATTTCAATATATATGATCACTTATTAATGAGCGAAAGGATTAACTTTTCCATCCGTTCAAAATGTGAGCCTTTCCAGAATACTTTATCACAATCGGGGCAGTAGTAGAATTCATCAAATGCACTTGCTGTATCCGGGTTGATCTTGTTAATGATTGCGTCTTTTTCTTTCGGCACAAGACCAGCATTGCAGGTCATGCAGCGGGTAAATGATTGGAACTGGTTGTATAAATCGAATTTGCGTACTACTTCTACTAACTGCTCATGTTTTTCAGTAGCCCTTACATAGTATCCGTGTTGCACTTTTTTCGATTTCAGAAGGGGTTTATCGCGTGTAAGAATAATGCGGTTTTCCTGCCGGGCAATAGCTATGATCTCACTGTCTTCATAGTCGTTCCGGTATAATGTGTCGAATCCCAGCATGCGCAGGTATTTGGCAAGCTTGCCCAGGTGGGCATCGAGTATGAAACGTGTGGTACGGAGAGGTTTCTTATGATTGTTGGAAACCGGTGAAATATCAAAACTTTCAAATACCGGGTATACCGATATGTAATCGTTTTCGTGCAGTGTCTGGTTCATTTCGGCAGGTTTGCTGTTAATGAGCACCATGTCGACTTCCGAAAGAGGGACATTCAACGATTCTATGGCTTCGCCTATGGTAACCGGGGTTTTTAATCCATGATTGAAAGCTTTCTGTTTCCTCCCGGCAGGCAGGAAATCGTTTAACTCGGCATAGAACCTGAAAGTAAACTCCTTTTCAATTTTTTTTACCACTGCATTAGCTTTTTGTATTCATATCAGCAATAGCTTTTCTGTTTCTAAACGAGCGATAAATAATAAAACCGTATATCAGTAAATTGATAATTACAACCAGCGATCCCAGAATAAATTGCAGGTTACGCGATAGCCCTTCCGGATACATCAGCGGAATAATATAGTGTTCAATGAATCCCGATTTATAAACAGTGCTGCTGGCCAGTCGACGGAAATTGTTCTCCCAGGGTGTGAGCGGACAGATGAAGTTGAAATATTCAACAATAATACCCCACAATGCCAGAGGAATATGTACCCAGACTATTTTGGGCCATTTTAATACCAGTAGTGCACCAAATAATACAAATAGAATAAATGCAAAATGGAGTAGCACAATAAGTCGCGATAGTATACTATAGAGCATATATTATTATTTCTTAAGTATTGAAAACTATCTTATGCCTATTTTTCGATTCCTCTCTACTTTAAACTTTCCCCTTTTAACTTATTACTAAATAAAGATAAAACTATTCCTTCCAAAAAATTGACTTTGAAGGTATTCTGTCTTAACTTTATAGGAAGACTTCACACATGCAAGAAATTCCCAATTAGTAATAATTAAACATAACAGTCATGGCAGAAAGTGTTTATAAGATCATTGAACTGGTTGGTACCAGTACAGAGTCGTGGGAAAAGGCTGCAGCAGCAGCTGTAAAAAAAGCATCTGAGACCTTACGTGATCTCAGGGTTGCTGAAGTATCACAACTCGATATTCATATTAAGGATGGCAAGATTGAGACCTATCGTGCCAAAGTGAAAGTTTCGTTCAAGTATACAGGATAGAAGAAAGAAACAGCAAACGCTGATATTTTACTGCTTTGTCACTACTCTCTGACAATGTGAGAGGCGCCCGACAGGTTTTGACTGACAACTACTCCGGTTCCTCTGTAGTAAACATTACTTGCCCCTGATGCCCTTACCGATAACTCATGATTAACGGTAAGCCAGACATTGCTTGCCCCCGATAGATCCACATCAAGATCGTCAACAATAAAATCGTAATCACCTATGTTGCTGGCTCCTGATGCCGAAACATCGAATGAATCTGCATTTCCTTCAACTTCTATATTTGATGCACCGCTCAGGGAAGCAATAGCATGATTTACATCCAGATCACCACTGAAGTAACTGGCTCCTGAAAGATGAATGTTTACAGTATTGGCAGAAAGCTTGTCCTCTATAATAAAGTTGGATGCTCCCGATGATGCATAATCGGTTACATTTCTCGTTGTGATATAAACTCTCAGTGTGGTGTTACCTCTTATACTTACATGATTCCTTAGCCCGATGAATAATGTTCCTGATACTTTCCTGACTTCTATATAGGGGTGCAAATTATCATCGGCCTCAATTTCAATGCTTTCTTCTGTCTCAGAGAAATTCACATAGACAGTAAAGGCATTTGAAACATCAATGGCATCATAGTCAGAAAAATATTTTACTTGTGTAGTGATATCACCTGAAGGTACAATATGTTCATTTATCTCGCAGGAATAAAAAGATACAGTTAAGACTGCAATTAATATGGCAATTATTTTTGTTTTCATATGTATGGTTTTTATGTAATTTATCATTTCTCAGAATTATAGCTTTATTCTTCTATGATAAACCTATATTCTTTAAAAAAACAGACAACAAAATTTCGAAGATGTTGCTTGATCAGGTTATTATTTGGACTTCGGCAACCTGAAATTGATTTGTATAGCAGAATGTGGAATTTTTAAAATTAATTGTCTGCCCAATTATTCATCCTTCCACTACTATTCTATATCAATATTCCTTCTTTCCATCCCACTTTTACCAGGTCAATTTTGTTCGGATCGGCGGTACCTAATTTATGCCGGGTATCAGCCAGAAGAATATGTTTTGCCGGGGGATTCAGCGGAGTTTCCTCACCAAAGAATTCCGTCCGTTTTGCCTGGAGGATCCGTAAACCTACCGAGTCAACTGCTACAGGATCGAAACCTGCAATAAGCCCTTTATATTCCCAGGTATATTGTTTATTAAAATGATGCGGGCCAACACCATGGAATAAAGGTGTAAGCATGACCAAGATGTTAAGGCGTGTTTTACCTTTAACTTCAGGGAGTTCGTAAAGCTTTGCCAGGTCGGCGCAGGAATCGTCGTGATAGGAAGAAGGCCGGTGAGTAAACATAATGTAATTTTTCAACAAACTGCCAACACCCGACCAGGCATGAGTACGCATGGGTCGTACATTGATTAGGGCAGTTGCGTGCTGAAATACCGGATTGTTCAGCACCCCCCGGTCATCTACACTGATATTGGATTCAGAAATTCCTGCCAACTTTGCTTTGTTAACCAGTATTTGTTCCAATTCCAAGGGAGTGCGTAAATTTTTCCAGACATTTGTTTTTATTCCAAGTATATCATCAGGTTGTAAAATTTTTTTCCAGGCCAGGGTGGCATTTGTTGCACCGGTAAGCTCTATTAGTGCATCATTGAGCATCCGTTCCATCACAGTAGAATTTAACTCTTCGCCCATAAGAACTTCTTTATCGCGCACGAGGACAACTTTCGTCAGGTCAGCACCTTTCGATTGTCCAAAGGCCCTGAGAGGTGAACTGAGGAAAAGGGAAGTACCCATGGCAGCAAATGCTGACTGCTTTATTAGTTGTCGTCGTGTAATTGTTGATTTTTTCATGATTTTATGGTTTTGTAATTTTGGTTTCTGCTTTTTTAATCAGATTTAAAGCTGATTCCTGTGTATCCGCATTGAAAACTGCCACCAGGTATTTTTGAATATAAGTAGCTCCGAGCCAGCTCTTGTCTTCAATCCGTTCCACCAAGTTATTTGTTTCCTGCAATAGTTCCCTAAAAGAATTATTTGCTTTTGCAGCAGATTCATTATCGGGATATTTCACAATAAGCAAATATCGGCGATGATCTTTAGCCCCATATTTAGCCAGCACGGCATCGGTAGTGGTATTTAAATTCAAAAAATTGTCGTTAGCGATATAATAGAATGAATTCAGCCATATATAATGGTGGAAATACAAGTAACCATCCGGTTCCAGTTCATCATCGGGGAGTAAATTTATTATAGTCGGAATTTCTCCTTCCGAAAGTATGTTACTATCGATTTCATTGGCGATAAGCTCAATTGCCGATTGGATGGATTCATTATCATCGTTGGCAGTAATGGCAATAAAATAATTGTCCTTCCAGAAAATTTGAGCCCCGGTAAAATATTGTGAACCCTGTCCGTATTGCATTTCATTGTGAGTCCGGGTATGAGTGAAAACACCAAATGCGTTTTTTGCTTCAATCATGTCAAAGATCTCAATCCGGATTTCACTATCATCCCGGGTAATAATTCGACTGGCTACTTCCTTCATTCCATAGGAAAGATATAGTTCAGCACCTCCGTCGATATAATCATAAAGGTTTTCCGGAGTATATACTTTATCGGTTCCCTGCGGGGACCAGTCCTCAATTGAATTAGGCAACAAATCGGTGATGGATTGACAATATGTTTGTTTTGGTGAGGAAAGGGTCATAAGAATAAGGATTAAAAGAGAATATTTCATAGCATACTGAGCTTTAGCAAAGTATAAAAATAAAAACTTATTTGGAATGTTTGTCCAGATCCTATGAATTGAATAAAGATCAGCAGTTTTTTATTAAGCGATAAGTTAAACACAAAACAAAAACTTGAAATTTTCAATTTCGAATGTTGAACCCAGAATAATAATACTCTTGTTCTCGAGGGTTACTTTTTCACATGAAATGGAATAAAGAGAGTAGACATTGTACAGGAAATCATTTTCCTTACCCTTCATCGTTTTAATTATTTAACCGCTTGCCGCTCATGATCCATGAGCGGTTTTTTAATTAATCTCATAAGGAATTTAAACGGAATGTATGAATATAGCTACCTATTCTGAAAGCTATATTCATACATTCCGGCAAAAATAATTCAGTGAATAAATATGGAATTAATTTGTAAAGAGTTATTTATAACTCAATTAATTTATCAGTAGGCGTTTGAGCATCGACAGCTGCAATAGCCGTCATATTGATTATGTCTCTTACCGAACTGTTCATTTGCAAAATATGAACGGATTTCTTAAGTCCAAGCATAATGGGGCCAATAATCTCTGATCCTCCAAGCTCTTTCATCATCTTATAGGCAATATTACCAGAACTAAGATTCGGGAAGATAATGGTATTTACATCCTGACCGGCCAGCTTTGAAAAAGGATAATGCTTTTCCAGAAGCTGCTTATTAAGTGCATAGTCAGCCTGCATTTCTCCATCGACAACAAGGTCGGGGTAATCGTTATGTAGAATTTCAATAGCTTCCTGGACTCGTTTCGGACTGCCTTCACGAATCCATCCAAAATTGGAATAGGAAGTCAGGGCAATTATTGGTTCAATATTGAATTTTCTTACTTCGTTGGCTACCAGTAATGTAGTATTGGCCAGTATTCTGCCTGAGGGTTGAATGTTTACGGTAGAATCGGCAAAGAAGAATGGACCGTTTTTAGTCATTACAATATACATACCTGCAATATGGTTTAGACTATTGTTATAGCCAACAATATTCAGTGCAGGGCGAATTACATCAGAATACTTACCGGTAAGACCTGAAAGAAATCCGTCGGCTTCGAAGTTTTCGACCATTGAAATGCCAAAATAATTTCTGTCGTACATCCTGTCAAGCGCTTCCGAGTGGGTTAATCCCTTTCTTTTTCTTTTTTCATATAAAAGTTGGGCATATTCCTGTCTCTTTGCAATTTCTGATTTCGAGCGGTAATCAATAATCTGCAATCCTTCAATATTCAAACTGTTTTCGGAAGCAATAGCCTGAATATCTTCTTTACATCCCAGAAGAATAGGCAGGGCTATTTTTTCCCTCCTTACAACCTGAATGGCTTTAAGTACAGTATAATTATCGGCACTGGCAAATACAATTCTTCTAGGTTCGCGCTTAGCTTTAATATGCATTGTATTAATCAGCTGGTTATACGTACCCATGCGCTTCATTAATTCAACTTCATATGTTTCCCAGTCGCTGATATGCTTGCGTGCAACACCTGTTTCTATGGCTGCCAAGGCAACAGCAGTAGCAACTTTTGTTATCAGACGGGGATCGAGGGGTTTAGGGATAATATATTCGCGACCAAACACCAGGTTTTTGCTTTTATAGGCAGCATTGACCGATTCTGGAATATCTTCTTTGGTAAGTTCAGCGAGTGCATAAGTTGCTGCAATTTTCATCTCTTGGTTTATAGTTTTAGCCCTTACGTCGAGTGCTCCCCGGAAAATATATGGGAATCCAAGCACATTATTGATCTGGTTAGGATAATCGGAACGACCCGTAGCAAAAATTATATCTTCACGGGCAGCCATAGCATCTTCATATGATATTTCAGGATTGGGATTTGCCAGTGCAAATACTATCGGATTACTGTTCATTGAACAAATCATTTCTTTGGTTACCAAGTTACCGGCAGATACGCCAATGAATACATCGGCGTCTTTAATTACTTCGGCCAGGGTGCGTTCTGAAGTATCGGAAGCAAATTCTTTAATATAAGGATTCATACCTTCCTTTCTTCCCTTATAAATGACACCATGAACATCTGTCAGGGTGATTTGTTCCTTGGAAACTCCTAAAGAAATAAGCATTTTCGCAACGGCTATGCCGGCAGCTCCAGCTCCACTGAATACAATTTTTAATTTCTGAATATTTTTTTTAATTATTTCAAGAGCATTTAGTAGGGCAGCACCTACAATAATGGCAGTACCATGCTGATCGTCGTGAAAAACAGGGATATCCAGTTCCTTAATCAATCGTTCTTCAATCTCGAAGCATTCAGGGGCTTTAATATCTTCAAGGTTAATACCTCCAAAAGTGGGGGAGATGGCCTTTACTGTTCTGATAAAATCTTCCACATTTTTCTGGTCTACCTCGATATCAAATACATCCACATCGGCAAATACTTTAAAGAGCAAGCCTTTACCCTCCATGACCGGTTTTCCGGAAAGAGCACCGATATCGCCCAATCCCAGCACTGCTGTTCCATTTGAGATAACTGCAACCAGGTTACCTTTTGCAGTATACTTGTATACATCTTCCGCATTTTTTTCTATTTCTCGGCAGGGCTCGGCAACTCCCGGGGTATAGGCCAATGATAAATCGTATTGTGTTGTATAGGGTTTAGTTGGAACGACTTCAATTTTTCCCGGACGACCTGATGCATGATAACGCAGAGCATCTTCTTTAGTAAAGCTAGGCATAATTCATATTGTTTTAATACCTTGAAAAGATACAAATTTTTAGTTCATTAAGACATGACAAAAGTAGGTAGTAAAGAATAATCCGGATGTCTAATTGTGTAATTGTTAATCAGGTAATTAAATCGTAAAATGACTCCGCAACTCGCTAACTAATAACGGTTCAACCAGCGGTACCTGCGGGCACTATCGCCAAATTTGGCAGCAATCATTATTTCGTGCGATCCAATGGTTCTGGCACTAATACTGCTGAAGGTATAATCGAATGCATAACCGAAGTAGTATTTATCAACCCTGGCACCGGCCATAATTATTAATGATGATCCCCGACCGCTACTACTTTCCTGAGAAATTCTTGAGCTACCACCAGATCGGAATGAAATTCCGGCCCAGTAGTCTTCTTTATAGTAAAATTTAGCATTCAGATCAAGCTGAGCTACAATACTTTCACTGGCTTTAAAAAGAAAAGAGGGTTCGATGAATAAAAAATCGATTATATCGAAGCGATAACCTGCCATAGCAATATAATGTCTTTCAAGTTTGAAACCGGCACCCTCGCGGTTGTTAAATCTGAAAAAGCTCTCAAAAAGATTCTGTATTGAAAGGCCTGCATATATATTACGATCGGAATAATAACCACCAATGTTGGCATCTGTAATTAAAGCTTTGCTCTCGGTTTCAAGCAGAAGCCTGTCATCCTGGCTCTCCGGATTTAGTTTGTTTTTGTCGATCTTATATTGAAATGAATTTAACGATGCTCCCATGGATATCTGAGAGCGGTTAAGTGTGATATGATAAGAATAGGTTCCTGAAAATCCCATTTTACTGAGTGCTCCGTTTGAATCGTTGAAAATATACCCGCCAAGACCTACTTTTCCACTACGCGACATGACTCGTTTTCTTTTACGTACTGATTTTGATCGGGAGATAAAACTGTTTTTTAATAACCGGGTTTGTGCTGATAGGGCATAGGTACTTGGCGCATCCTTCAAACCAAGCCATTGTTCCCTGATGGTAAGGTTAACAGCAGTATATCCTTCATGTCCTGCAACAGCCGGATTCAGGAGAAAACCATTCATCATATACTGGCTGTAAATGGGAAATTGCTGAGCCTTAATAGTGCCTGTAATAAGGAAACTTAGAGTGATTGTATATATTATGTGAGAAACGCGCATTCTTTAAAATAAAATTTATTAGAATGTGTTTGATTAAAGTTGCAGGCAAATATATCCAATTTCATTAATTAGTTGACGGTAATCTATCGAATTAAATTAACAGTTCCGACAATAGGTTGCGCACCTAACATATTCAAATTTAGTACAAAATAGTAGGAATCCATTGGTAGATTTCTTCCACCTGAAGTACCGTTCCATGGTTCTTCAAGCACATTTGTGGATCTGTAAACCAGGCGACCCCAACGATCGAATATTTCCAGTATGGCATCATCAAAGAAATCCATATAAGGTATATTCCATACATCGTTCTCGTCATCACCATTAGGAGTAATTGTGTTTGGCATATCCTGAAATAGCACTTCCAGATTGCATGGGAAAATAACCAGAGTATCGGAATTAAGACATCCGTTGTAATCTGTTATAGTCAGAACGATAGTATCGCTGCCTGAAGATGTGGGAAAGATATCCATGTCACTTGCATTTGATTCGATACCTGAAGAGCTTACCCAATTGTATTGGGCATAGTTACCGGGATCGATATAGTATGGATTTCTTACATCGCAAAGTATAGTATCATCTCCCAAATTGACTTCGGGTAGTGGATGCACTAATAGGGAAACAGTATCGTATCTTATACAGCCATAACCATCCATAACTCGCACCCATATTTGTTCGGTAAGAGTGGCAAGGTAATCTTCTGTACTGCTTCCATCGTGCCATAGAATTTCATAAGGGGCCTGAAAATCATTTCCAACTGAAAGGAGTAAGGTATCCTGATCACAAATTTCCGGGAAATCAAAACCTAAATCCACGTCAGGAGCCATTATATCAAGCGTCGCAAGGGAAGGTACATTACTGCAACCTTCACTGGTTACTTCAAGTACTTCCAATTCAACTTCACCTGTTCTATAGCCCCAATGAATCATAACAGTATCTGTTCCGTCACCATCGATTATTTCACCATAACTATGGTCAAAATACCACAAAAATTGTGAATCACTAAAACCTGTAACGCCATATTGCTGAATACTTTCAGCACAAGCAGGTTCAAGTTGAACCTGCCCGCTACTGAAATGTATATTAAGTATTATCAGTGAAATTGTTGCTATATATAACCGTATATTCAACGAGTCTGAGATATTTAGTTATTAATACTTATACTATGCTTTTGGGTACTATAAATTAGAGTGCCCAGGTAGCATCAATATGGAAGATCGGTCCGGTTGTCGGAGTCGGATGTACTGTCATCGTAATCGTTTCAGGACCCAGATCATAGTATACAAAATCATCTGGAGCAGCACCATTTACTCCGGCACCTGCGGCTAAGGTAAGAAAATCTCCCCAACGGGAAGCAATATCATTCAAACCATTTAAGCTATAAGTATACACCGTAGTGGCATCGATAGTACCATTGTTAATTACGTTGAAAGCAGTAACTGTTGTGATGGCATGATTACCTGATGCGGCAACTGCTTCTGGACCTGCCTGATCCCATTCAACAGCATATTTTGGTGCTGCAACCCGTCCATTACCAAGCTCATCATCATACCAGAATTCATCGGCACCACCAGAGGTGAGTGTCTTGATTTCCAGTGTCCAGGCAAGACGATAATTCATATAGCCTCCACTAATATCAACTCCAATGGCAGCGGGGAAAGTACCGCCTTCACAGTCTTCCGATGTAACTGAAGTAGCATCAAAAGCCATGGCTGGTACAGCAACAACGTTGATCGTAATATTCTCTGCTGTAGCATCGGCACAACCCCATGAGGATTCTTCCGCTACACTAACAGTATATGGACCGCCGGCAGTTACTCCGGTTACTTCAATGTAGTTGTCAGAGGCTCCTGCAAGAGTAATATTGGCAGGCGCATCAACTGAAGACCAATTCCAAACGAAACCGGCAGTAAGTCCTGCACCGGTAATAGGATTGTAAGCCGGATGATAATAAGCATCGGGGCTGGCATATAAAGGAATTGTTTTTCCTACAGTTACGTAAGTAACTCCTGCATTGTCATAGTTATCTCCACCACCTCCGTTGTCCCAGCCTGGGATAGGTGTCTGAGCAAATAGTCCGGCAGTAACAAATAATGCTGCTACTGCATAAATAATTCTAAAATTTAATTCTCTCTTCATAATTCCCTGTTTTAATATGTTAAACATTAGTAAATTTTTTTCTTAATTATCCTTTATACCGTATAAATCAAGGACTTTGTTACAGTTTATTTAAGTTAATTATTATTTATTACACAAAAGCACTTATTTTAATGATTAAAATTGACTTCTCATAGCTAAATTATTTTTTTGCCCTTAGCAGGCATTAAAGTTTTTAGGGATACAATCCCTGATCAATATGGTTTGCAGGTCCGGTTTCCGGAACTCTGTGTATCGTAATATTTAATAATGAAGTAGCCTGGCAAGAACTTGCTGCAATAGTTTCTTCTACTTCAACAGTGCCAGCGGCAGAAAGTGTCCCAACTGGTAAAGCGTTCCATGTGACTGTGATCTGATCAGTTCCCTGTCCCGAATCTATTGTGCCGCCTATTACGGTCCATAAAAAGGTGTTTCCTGTCGCCGCAGTGGAATAGGTATCGGTTTCCGTTTCGCACACATCCGTATTACCTGTTACCGAAGGCGTGGGTAAAGGATTGACCGTAATATTAATTGTACGAGGAGCGCTATCTCCGCAACCATTGGTTGCATAAACACTTAATGTTCCGCTTGTGGCTGAAGCATCAAAATCTACCGTAACAGAATTTCCTGTACCATTAATAGTAGCCCCGGTTCCGGAATAATTCCAGGTATATGTAACAGTTGGATCATTAGGAACTGTATATACCACGCCCGTTTGTTCCTGGCATACCTGGGATGAGCTTACTGCAAAGGCTCCCGGCTGGACTGGTAGCAACGGAAAACTAATAATCACATTATCTGATGATGAACAACCTCCGTTGGTAATTGTCCAGCGTAAAGTATAGGTTGTTCCGTTTGTGCCGTTAAAATCACTAGTAGGTGAGGTTGGCGTAACCACTGTTCCACCTGTACCTGATATTATTGTCCATAGTCCTGTTCCTGTTACCGGAGTATTTCCTTCAAGAGTGGTGCCTGTAGCTCCACATAACGATTGATCCGTACCTGCATCGGCTGTAGTCGGGTTATCATATACTTCAACTTCTGTCGGGTCTACGACTCCCGTATTACCTCCGCTATTATAAGTAAAAGCAGTTAACTGATAAGTACCGCTTGTTGAGGTAGGTAAAGTATAGGGAACATCTCCCGAAGTAATATTAATTTGTGTCTGAGGTATTCCGTCAATAGTATAATCCAAAGTATAATCAAATGGAATAGCCCCAGAAAATGTAAATGTAACAGGAATTCCAACTGAACCACATACAGGTCCTGTTGGAGAGAATTGTGCCCTGGGCTTGACTATGTTAATACATGCAGTGGTAAAATCAGATGATCCTGCTGCAGGAATTGTAATCCTGCTTGTTGTAGATACAGTACCATTATTATTATTACCTGATGCTGTCGAAGTTAATTCTTCCCAACTTGTTGATCCTGTATTATAACGAGCTATCCGCATATCAGAAAGGCCATTCTGGGTCATCAGGGGACTTAAATCGCTCGAAGCATCCCAACTCAGGTTAATAATCGCCTGGTTGCCTGATGTACCTGAAACAGTCCAGTAATCATCGTTATTCACATACGTTAAAGGAGGAGTCATACTACCCGATGTGCTGTTGGGATTAAAATATTCAACCGTCCAATACTGGGTTCCTGTCAGGGTTGCAGATAGATTTATCATATTACCGACGATACTTCCTTTACCGACAGGGAATGAGAAATTATCTCCCTGGTTAATTCTCTTGGAAAGAGGACCATCGACATAAGAAGAAGAACTTCCTCCTGACGGTGTAACACAATTAATAGCTGTATTTGTTATGGTAAGCGTACTGGTGGCGGAAGTAGTTATTGTACCATCGGTCAGTAACAGATTCCTTTTGACTTCTATAGCTCCTCCGCTATTTACCGTAAGTCCGGAACTGTTATTAATTTCCAGATTATTGAATGTGTTTGTACCGCTGAAATCCCCAAGGGCGCCTGCAACAGTCTGAGCAGATGTTCCTGCGAAGCTGACTGTAGCTCCTGCACCAGTTCCACTCAAAAATGCACCTGTACCATAACGTTCCATGGTACCCTGAATGGTAAGTTTTCTATTATTTACACTATTATTCAATGTGGGCCCATTTATCAATAGTTGGTTGCATATAGTCAGATCTTTGTTTGGCAGGGTTCTGGTTCCTGTACCTGTAAAATGTAAATTAGGAATGCTGGAATACAAATCAGCAATTATGGTATAATTTGTTGTTCCCCCATAATCAAGTGTTGCATCATTTGAGCAATCAAGAAAATTCGTATATCTTCCTGCCGGGAACGTTCCGCTTTCAAGATACAGGGTGCCACTACCATATACCGTACCCAGATTATGCCCATAAGTCGGAGATACAACTTTCAATGTTCCGTTTATAGTAATTCTGTAAGCCGAGGCATGGTTTATATCTGTCGTTACTTCATCATCGGAATCAACAATTAAAATAAAACCATTCGGAGGGCCCGTAAGAGTGTAGAAATCTCCTCCGGTCCATTGCCAGTTTGTTTCATCAGACCAGTCCCCATCATTTATACTTGTAAATTCAGGAACGGCATCAGGTAAAGCTGTATCAATCCCTGCGGTATATTCACCGCTCAATGAATTTGCCCCTGAAAAATAAAAGGTAACCGTATTGTTCGTTTCATCGACATTATCTGTTCCTGGCCCCGGAGCAGCCTTGGTCCAGCTTGTACCCGGTAAGAGCAATGCAGCAGCAATGTAATCGGCCTCGGTATTTGCTCCTGTAACCTGAACATCCCCTTCTTCATAGTTCAAAACCAATTCACCGTTAAATCCTGCAATACCGTTGCTTTCGATATCCCAGAAATAATCCAGTACATTAGCCGGGTCCAAAACGCCCGGGTGATTATCGTTAATGTTATTCACACGAATATATCCAACATTTGTATTGTCTGTATATGAAATGAATGCCGGCGTATACTTACCCGATGTACCCAGAGGAATCGTATCGGTTTGCATGGCACCACTATATATACTGTAATATTTTCTGATACCAACATCACTGTAAGCACCGTCGGATGTAATCATTTTTGTGTTGCTATAACCGGAACCCACAAAATCACTGTTTACTCCCATTGTTAACAGGTACATGTTAATATCGAATATACCATTGGTCAATAAGAAATCAGATTGTAAGGTAATGGCATTATTAAGCCTTGCTCCGGCTGAGTTATCCAGCTCAAGTTGTCCCCAGGTTCCTGTACCACCCAGGTATTGCATATCTGTTCCATTTAATACCACACCTGTACTGTTATCAGTATATGTAGCATTGTTTGAAACATCCCCTTGTGCATAAACATAGTAATTTCCGCAAATAAGGGTTCCGCTGGTTAATGTTAAATCATTTACAACAGTGGCATCTTTATTCAATGTCAGACTTGTTACAGGACTTACATCTAAATCATAAAATTCAATATTTGAAGAACCTAAAATAGATTGTACACCTCCGTCGAACTTTGTAAGATTATAGCGGTGTTCATAAACACCTGAATTATCAAAATCGCCATTGATTGTAATATCAATATCAAAATTGACATTAGCATCCAATATACTGGTTGCAGTAACAAGGGTCAGATCACCTTTAACTGTAAGCGGACTTACTAGTAAAGTTACATTTGCATCCTGTCCTCCGTTTCCGTTGATGGTAAGGTCATACACAGGAACATTCGCATCGAAAATATAATCCTGGTCTCCTGCTGTTCCCGGGGAGAATATAATTTCTCCTCCTGTAACTGTGGAACTTGCAGGTCGCAGGTATAAATCGCCATAAGTACCGCCTCCGCCGCCACTTACTATGGTAATGGTACCAGTTGACATATTAAATTCACTTCCTGCGTTGAGGATTTCAAGTTTTGCATTGCTAGTTATTGCAGCCCGTCCATTGATGGTAACATCACCTCCGGATTGTGTGTATTTTAATACGCCGGCAGTAGTAGACGGATTGCGTCTGATCTGGCCATTGACAGTTAAGGTGCCATCAAAAATTTCGATTTCTGAATATCCTCCGCCTGAGTATTCAATATCCTGGTTGTAATTATTATTATTTCCAATGACGACATCGCCATCTATAATAGTCAGTTTACCATTTAAATAAACATCATTATTACTGCTGTTGGCATTTGCCAGGCGAATTGTCCTGCCCAATGCATCAATGCACAGTCCGGCTGTTGAAGGAATAGTAAATGTGCCTGTTGTAGTAATGTTCAAATCGGCATCGTGTTCATACCTGAAAGTACCATTTTGCAAGGTAAGCCAATTGTTGGTAGGTGTTGAAAAATTACCTGTAATATCCACAATAAGGGAATCGGATTGTGAAGTACCTTTATTTACTGTAATTGACTCAATCAAAGTATAAGTATTGTCTGAAGGGTTGTCATTAGTTATTGAAGCAACACCATCACCAAAAAATGTTAAGGGTATATTGGTGAAATCACATCCCCGGTAACCATTTGGAGACCCGCCCGGAGCCAGAGAGTTATTAATCAGGTTACCGCCTATACTTATTGACTGAGTATTCCCTGTTCCATTTGTATAAACCTGTATGCCGGAATTGGTTGCAACAATTAAATCTCCGTCAATTACAAAGTCTTGTGCACCGGTGTTATCTCTGTTATACCAGACTAATGCCCCACCCTGAATATCAAAATCTCCATTTATAGTTATTGTTTTCGATACAGGAACTGTTGGTGGTGTCGGGTAATTTGAAGTTCTCCAGTTTGGACAAAACCATGATTCAGAGTTTTGCCCCCTTGTCATCAGGTTACCATATATTAATAGATCATTGTTTGGGAATATGATGTTTGAACCTCCCAAAGGAGAAATAATCAAATTACCATAAGAAGTCACTCCGTTAGGCAGATAAAATGTTGTTCCTGCAATCGGGTTGGTTGTATACAATTCGGTAGTACCCAGGTTAACATTGTAATCGGAAAAATCGCCCGAAGGGAATTCAAACGTTCTTACCGTTGTCCATACAAGTGGCCCCCTGTCACAAGCTAATCTGAAGTTACCATTGCCATTGGGATGATCAATAACAATACTGAAATTACAACCCGGGTTATAGCCGATATCGAGTGCAGATCCGTTTTCGATTTGAAGAGTGGCACAGTTTTGTACGCCGGTATTGGGAACAGTGGGATTAGTAACCAGATAAACAGAATCCTGACCTCCTATGATGACAATATCGTTTGCTCCGGGAACAACGGAAGGAGGATCATCTGTATTATGGTCAGTCAGTGACCAGGTTGCCGTATTACTCCATAAACCTGACTGGCGACTGTAATAAATGGTCGGAGTACCAAAAGGATCAGTGGCATCATCATCACCTGCTGTAAATTCCCCGTCTATTATAGTAAGAATCTGATATGCTGTACCGGTACCACCGATAATATTATTTCCTTCATCAACATCGACTGATGTTTCTTTAGTCCATGAGTAAGTCGTATTATCATACATAGCTGCAACATAGCCGTTTTCCGTAATATCTCCACCTGTAACTACATCATTCTGGGAATAGGTATAGGCATGATTAGTAACTGCAGGCCCCAGTGTAAAACCTTCCGATTTGACTCTCCAGAAATAGGTCAGGCTCCTGCCTTTGGTTGTCGTGTTCGGATGTTCGTAGCCCACTGGAACAACTGTAATGGAACCATAAGTTGTAGGTGCGGTTTCAAAAGAAAGCGTTGCAGGTGTATATTCTGCCAAAGCATGCCCTGTTGAAGGTGCACCTATTGGGAAAGTAAAACTACTTGCCGAAGATGAATACTCTTTGGTTAATCCTCCGTCACCGGCATTTCCATCGGACCTTATATACCGGTTGGTACCTGCATTGGATATGGTAGCTGCAGAACCCAGTGTGAGGTTATAGGTGGCAATATCAAGTAACTTGTCCTGTGAAAAAGTAAGGGTTCCGTTTACGGCAATGTTTGCTCCCAGAGAAATAGGAGCCGCTAGAGCATCTGTATTATTTAATTCCAGGTTTTCAAAAATGCCGTTTCCGTCTCCTGTAATCACCTGGGGATCGTTATCGGACAATATAATTACGCCTGTACCCGTATGTGTTCCTGAATTGTAAAGGTAAGAGGTTGTACTGGTAGCCGAAGTGGTAAAATCTATTATTTTACCGCCATCATCGAGAGTGGCACTTATAATTGTCAGAGAATCCTGCACGGAAATTGTTGATTGCGAACCTACAAGAGTTAAGGTTGTGCCTGCAGGTTTGTCTATCTTAAGTTTTTTTAATGCCAGTGTTGCTGCCAGGTTTACAGTCAAATACTGATCGCCTGTACCATTAAATATTGTTGAATTTGTACCCGGAGTATAGGTTGTTCCGTTTTCAATATAAAAATCACCTCCGACAGTGACATCCAGGTTATTTGCCGTAAGCACTCCGGAAGTTAAAGTCAGATCGTTAAGTACAGTTAAAGGATAGGTATCTAACTGAACGGTGGTTGTGCTGCTTGCCCTGTTAATGGTTACATTTCCCAGTGAGGCATTTGATCTGATATAATGGATAGCTGCATCTGCTGTTCCACCTGTTCCGGCAGTAGGAATAAACTCTACTGTTCCGCCTGATACATTAATATTCCCTTTTGATGATAAAACATCAAATACTCTTCCTCCTGTACTGCATGCATCATAAATCTGAATAGTGCCGCCAGACATATTGAATACATTGGCTGCTTCATTCAGGTTAAAAGTACCTAAAGTTCCACCCAGACTGCCGTCATTTGCCCTGACTGTATTTAAAGGAGCATTAACCAGATCACTGACGTTTGTATACGAGCTTGGTGTTCGTTGAAAGCGTCCGCGGAGAATAAATGTACCTCCCGATTGGGTAAATGAGGCCAGACCACCACCGGTCCCTGCCGACCGGAATTGTTTGGCATCGACGGTACCACCTGTAATTTCAATCTGACCCGAAGCATCGTCCCATGTTATCAATCCTCCGGATTCCTTTGTGGAAAAATACCCATTATTTACCAGTAATTTTCCCAGTATTGAAAATGAACTACAACCGCCAACACCGACGCCATTTACCATGCCCGATCCTCCCGATACACCATAAGCAGCGTTTACTTCCTGATAATTATCGGCGGTTGTCAAAACCACAACTTCGGAACCGTTTAAAATCAAGGCTCCGTTTGCCGGGATGTAAAAATCGGAATTGGGGTCGGCGCCACCCTCTGCGCAGGTTCCCTCGGAAAGAGACGGAATGACTGTCATACCTTCAAGAACCAATGATCCTGTTCTTATCCAAAGTGCCTTTTTAAGATTTGGATTACTTCCTCCGCCTTCACCACCTGCTATATTGGCCCCGAATAACCTGAAATAGGGATAAGCCGAAGAATAAACTGTTAATTTATAGGTTTTATCGATGCCTTTATCCAGCACCAGGTTGTAAAAATCCGTTGTATTATTACAAGTGAGTGTATTGTCCGTAGCACCCATAAAATAGACGGTTGCAAAACCGGAAGTGGCTCCTATTGTTGTGGGTGGAAATGCATCGAATATTGGGTAGGTAAGATTAGTGAACCGAATCGTGCCATCATTGGTAAAATCGCCATAAATGACTACCCTGTGTGATTGATTATCATAATAATTGATAAAAGGAGCCGTGCCGCCGATGATATTAAGCGGACTGGTTGTTGAATTGGTTACTCCCGTGCCCACTGTAAACGAAGCACCGTTTTCAACAGTAACATCTCCGTAAATGGTTAACTGCCACCTGGCACTGGTTGTATTGTCATTTATCCGGTAAGTCCCTTGCATTACATGTAAATCTCCATTAAGTGTTATATCGCTGAGTTGTGTTGCTATAACTCCCGGTGCATTGATCCTTAAATTATTATAAGTACCTTGAGTAGCCGACAAAGTAAAATCCGAAGCATTATAATATTCGGTTGTACCTCCTCCAGCATTGACAAAATTATTGACTGTTACTGATGGAAAGTTCACCGATGTCAGTTTGAGAGTACCGGAACCTCTCAATGCAGCCAAACCGGCTGTAAATTGGTACGTAGTCTGATCAATAATACCACCTTCACGAATGGTAATATCGAGATCTGCAGTATCTACATCGACAGCAAGTGTAACCGTACGGTTATTCAGGATGAAAACATTATCTCCTGAATTTGGTATATCTGTAGCGGTTTGTGTTGTTCCTCCCGGATCATGTGTCCAGGTACTTATATCATTCCAGTTTCCTGTCTGGTAAGAATAGTAATCTTCACCGGTACCCGTTGCGGTAGGAGTTCCGGTTACTAGTATATTGTCCGCATAATAGTATTCATCATCAGCGTTGTTATACATAATTATCTGTATCCTCAATTCACTACCGGAAAGGCCCGACACCGAGGCAACAGCACTTGTAAAATCATTGGCGAGATATCCATTTGTAGTAAAATTCGTCCAGGCACCACCGTCCAGGCTGTACTGAACCTGGATATAATCACCCCCTTCAAGAGCCCCTGCCTCTGATAGATTAACGGATATAGCGACATCAGTAAATGCGGTTATCTCTATCGGGTTGCTTGCATCGATCATCCACGTGGTCCTATCGGGATTCGGCCACCTAGTGTTTCGGCCCTGTAATTGATTCGTTCTTACGTCTATTCCTCTGCCAGTAACAACCCCATCAGCCGTCCAGGAAGTAATAGCCGGATTGCCGGTACCAGTTGTCGTGCCATCGGCGTATGAAGAAAAATCCTCTTCCCAAATGGTGGTTTGTGAAAACAAAAAACCGATTGATAGAAAACTAATGAAGATAATAAGTATCAACTTTCTTATGAGAGCAATATCATTTATCATATTCCAATGATTCCTGTATGTGCGGCTATCTGCTTTATGTTGTATATTTTTCATGCTTTGAGGCCTCAATTTGTTATAAAAAGCCATTCCCGTAATAATTGCATCTTAACATCGATATCAGAAATTGTCAGTATATCATGAAGATACAAAATATTTTCTTGTTCCGGAAATATTGTCATGCTTAATATTGTGTGAGATACATCTCTTTTTTATAGAGGTATAGATCATTGTTCCTTTTAACGCAAATCATCGAAGTCAGTTACAAGTCTTTTAAGAGTTACAACTAAATATTTGATGAAAGTTACTTTAAAATTGATTAGGGTCAGGTAATGAGTTATCAACATTGATCCTTATCGCTATTGACAGACTGGGTTTTCTACTTTAAATATACACTTCTCCAGTTTTGTTATCCGGGGCACCCTATTCTTTATATATGATACTTATTATTTTGATCAGTTTTTTGGCTATAGATCGGGAAGAATTATAGTATCAACCCAAAGCATATCAGATTTAGGATTTGTCTATGATATTATTTCTACAATCTACCAGGACTTTTCTTTCAGGAATGGATTGAAGAAGTATCTTAATTCTACAGAAGAAATCAGTTTCTATAGATTCTTTATCTCTGCTACCAGTTTTTGCAGACTGTCTTTTGCATTGCCGAAAAGCATACGCGTTTTGTCGTTGTAGAAAAGGTAATTCTCGATGGCGGCATAACCTTTTCCCATGCCACGTTTCATCACAATGATATTTTTTGCTTCATGGGCTTTTATGATGGGCATTCCGTAAATCGGACTTGAAGGATCGTCGAGAGCTGCCGGATTCACTACATCATTGGCTCCTATTACAATGGCTACATCGGTATTTGGCATTTCCGGATTTATATGTTCCATTTCCACCAGCTTTTCGTAGGGTACGTCAGCTTCGGCCAGCAGAACGTTCATATGCCCGGGCATACGTCCTGCCACCGGGTGTATGGCATATTTCACCTCAACTCCGCGATCCGATAATAATTTATCGAGTTCACTGCATGTATGCTGTGCCTGTGCCGCAGCAAGTCCATAACCGGGAATTATGACCACCTTTTGTGTATAGTTGAGCAATATGGATGCATCGCTGAGCGATATCTCCTTTATAATTCCGATTTCTTTATCACCTTTTACAGCGCCACCGCCTCCAAAAGCTCCGATAATCACATTCAGCAAGGAACGGTTCATAGCCCGGCACATCAGAACGGTGAGGATAGTTCCTGCAGCGCCTACCAGAATTCCTCCCAGTATCATCGCCTGGTTGTTGTATATAAAACCAGCCATAGCAGCAGCTATTCCTGTAAAAGAGTTGAGGAGTGAAATTACCACCGGCATATCGGCACCACCAATAGGCATTACAAAAAACACTCCGTATATAAGTGCAAGTGCAAACAGGATGTATACCAGAACATGACCGCTGATAAGTGGTTCAGGAACCAGCAGCAGATAAACAATACTGATAGCGATAACCAGCATCATCAACAGGTTAATATATTTCATTATTGGTGATATCCAGTCTTTTATCCAACCGTCGAGTTTACCATAGGCAATCATGCTGCCGCTGAAAGCAATGCTGCCTATAACAAGACCCAATAGCGTTACAAGTGTTGAGCTGTTCTCAGGATTTGAGTATTCCATGAGTGCAACCAGTGCCGAAGCTGCCCCGCCTGTTGCGTTATAAAAAGATACCATTTGCGGCATGGCAGTCATTTTAATTTTTCGGGCAGCTACTGCACCTATTACAGTACCAATAGCAATTACCAGTACAATTAACAGCGCATTGTCTAATGCAATGGAATTACCATGTGGATCCCTGTGAAGGAACAGGGTGGTTATCATGGCCAGCAGCATTCCGGAAGCAGCCCAAAGGTTTCCTCTTCGGGCCGATTCGGGCCGACTGAGTAACTTCAGTCCATAAACAAATAAAATAGCAGCAACCAGGTAACTGAAATCAAGGATGATCTGTCCGTTTTGTATCGTATTTTCGGGCATAATATTATCTACTGTTTAAATTAACTTTTTTTCTTTTTCTTAAACATTTCGAGCATTCGGTCGGTGACAACAAATCCTCCGGCAACATTAAGCGTACCAAAAAGTACGGCAAGGATTCCCAGTACAATTTCGAGTGAAAAACGGGTGAGATCGGCATGTCCAAGCAGAATAATACCACCAATAATTATTACTCCGCTGATGGCATTGGCTCCCGACATTAGGGGCGTATGGAGCACCGAGGGCACATGGGAAATCACTTCAATGCCGAGAAAAATGGCCAGCACGATAATAAAAATTGCTTCCTTATATTCGTTGAAGTATAAAAGTACTTGTTCCATAATCGTTGTTTTAAGCTTTTTACATCATTAATTTAACCCTGTCGTTTACTATTTCACCTTTGTGTGTAAGGCAGGTTCCTTTAACAATTTCATCTTCAAAATTCAGATGGAGATTTCCCTGATCATCGATGATAAGCTTTAGGAAGTTAAGCATATTCTTGGCGTACATGCTGCTGGCATCTAGGGGCATATCAGAAGGATAGTCTGACTTGCCTATAATCGTAACCTCATGCTTCACTATAGTCTTTCCGTCTTGTGTCAGTTCGCAGTTTCCTCCGGTTGAAGCAGCCAGATCGATAATCACTGATCCTTTCTTCATCTCACTTACGGTTTCTTTTCTGATCAGGACAGGAGCTTTTCTGCCGGGTATCTGTGCAGTACAGATCAGTACATCGGAGCTGACAGCATGTGCATGGATCAGTTCGGCCTGTTTTTTCTTAAAATCTTCGGATTGTTCAACAGCATAACCACCTGCTGTGGCATCTTCTGTTGCTCCTTCCACTTCAATGAACTTGCCACCCAGACTTTTTACTTCTTCCTTTACTGCTGAACGTACATCGAATACTTCTACCACAGCGCCCAGTTTCCGGGCTATGGCAATTGCCTGCAAGCCTGCAACGCCCGCACCCAATATCAATATTTTAGCCGGCTTGATGGTACCTGATGCCGACATAAACATAGGGAAGAACCTGGGCAGATGCATGGCAGCATCGAGTACTGCTTTATATCCGGCAACGGTTGCCATGGAGGAGAGCACATCCATAGCCTGGGCACGGGTGACCCGGGGCACTAGTTCCATACTAAAGGAAGTGAATTGCTTATCGGATAATAACTTTACCAGTTCTTTATTCTGAAAGGGGTTCATCGAGGCAATGACAACCTGGTTCTCAGATATACTCTTTATTTCATCAGCACTGAAAGCACTGATTTTTAATATAAGGTCAGCCTTTTTCAGGATGGAATTTTTATCCTTTATTTCGGCTCCCGCTTCACGGTAGCTCTCATCGGAAAACAGGGCGCGAATGCCGGCATTTTCTTCGACCCATATATCGGCATTCATGGTTTTAAGTTGTTGTACTACCTCGGGAGTAAGTACTACACGATTTTCAATCTTCGGTTCACTTATGATTCCAACTATCATTTTTCAATTTCCAATTTTCGTACAAAAGTATTGAAATAGAATTAACCTGCAATTTGTTTTTTATTGCATGGTAAAACCAAAACCTGAATAAATTGTTTATCAATTGTATAGGATCAGCTGAATTTGGCTCTCTAATTTTAAATTTACTAAAATTAATTCACCAATTTAGCGGTATAAAAGCGATAATATGGACCAATTTTCGTTTTTGGGAAGTGGCGAAATTGAAAACATCGAAAAATTATATGAATTGTACCGGAACGATCCTGAATCGGTTGATACTTCATGGAAGATGTTTTTCCGGGGCTTTGAATTTTCGCGGAATGCATATCCTGAGTCCGATCAACCTTCAACAAATCATATCGATAAAGAATTCAAGGTGTTAAACCTTATCGATAATTACCGGAGAAGAGGGCATTTGTTCACAGAGACCAACCCGGTGCGTAAAAGAAGGAAATACACACCTACACTGGCTATAGAAAACTCCGGGCTTACGAAGGATGATCTTGATCTAGTATTTCAGGCAGGTAAAGAAATCGGTATCGGTCCTGCATCGCTTCGAGAGATAGTAGCATTTCTTGAGGAAACATATTGCCTCTCAATTGGGACAGAGTATATGTTTCTGCGAAACAATACAAAAGTAGGATGGATACGAGATAGGGTAGAAACTACCCGAAATCAGACAATATTCAAACCTGAAGAAAAAAAGAAAATATTCAATCTACTAAATCAGGCTACAGGCTTTGAACAATTTATCCATAAAAGATTTACAGGTCAGAAACGCTTTTCTCTTGAGGGTACCGAAACGCTGATCCCCGCGTTGCATTATCTTATTGAGGCAGGATCAGATCTGGGTATTTCCGAATTTACCATAGGTATGGCACACAGGGGCCGCTTGAATGTATTAGGTAATATAATCAAGAAGCCCTATGAAAATATTTTTCAGGAATTTATTGCCGATGCATATGATGATTCAGTAGCTCTCGGCGATGTAAAATATCACCTCGGTTACGGCAACCGCTATGTGCTGGAAAATGGTAATACCATCGATTTGAATCTGGCGCCCAATCCCTCGCATCTTGAAGCTGTATCGCCTGTCATTCAGGGGATAGCTCGTGCAAGGATCGATCATAAGTATAAAGGAGACTTTACCAAGCTGGCTCCTCTGCTTATTCACGGCGATGCGGCCATTGCCGGGCAGGGAGTTGTGTATGAGGTAGCACAGATGATGGAACTAAGCGGATATCGTACCGGGGGCACCATACATATTGTGATCAATAACCAGGTAGGTTTTACTACCGACTACCTTGATGCGCGGAGCAGTACATACTGTACCGATATAGGCAGGGTAGCCATGAATCCGGTATTTCATGTGAATGGTGACGATGTTGAGGCGCTGGTGCATACGGTTAAGCTGGCAATGGAATACCGTCAAACCTATTACACCGATGTGTTTATCGACATACTCAGCTACAGGAAATACGGGCATAACGAAGGTGATGAACCCCGTTACACCCAGCCCACGCTCTATAGAGCTATTTCCAGTCATCCCAATCCCCTGGAAATATATGCCAATAAGCTGATTGAACAGGGAATTTATACGAAGAAGGAAATTGATAAAGCAAAGTACAGTTTTACCACTTTTCTCGAAGAGAAATTTGAAATCTCGAAAAAGCTTGGAAAAGTTAAAATACAACAGTTTTTACATGACGACTGGAAAGATTTTAAATTTGCCGAAGGAGACGATTTCAACAAACATTTTCCTAACGGAGTGACCACCGAACTGTTACTGCATATTGGAAAGAAGATATGTTCCCTGCCGGAAGACGAAAAGTATATTGACAAGACGTACAAACTTGTAGAAGAACGCAAACGAATGCTTACCAGCGACAAACTCGATTGGGCCATGGGAGAACTGTTGGCTTATGGAACGCTGGTATACGAGGGATATCCTGTCAGGATCAGCGGACAGGACACTGTGAGAGGAACATTTGCTCACCGGCATGCGGCACATGTAATTGAGGATACCGATAAAACCTTTGTGCCGTTGAAATACATTGATGACCGGCAGGCAAATTTTACCATTTATAATTCACCTTTAAATGAATATGGAGTTTTGGGATTTGAATATGGTTATGCCCTGGCCAATCCGAAAGGATTGACAATCTGGGAGGCACAGTTCGGCGATTTTCACAATGTGGCCCAGGTAATTATCGATCAGTACATGGCTTCGGCCGAAGAAAAGTGGGGACTGATGAATGGCCTTGTACTTTATCTCCCTCATGGTTTTGAGGGGCAGGGGCCGGAACATTCCAGTGCCCGTATCGAGCGCTTTCTTTCGCTGGCGGCCCGGAATAATATGCAGATCGCCATACCTACCACACCTTCTAATCTGTATCATTTATTGCGGCAACAGATGTTTCGCAATTTCAGGGTACCTCTGGTCATATTTACACCAAAGAGCCTGTTGCGTCATCCGGAGTGCACTTCTGCGCTTGAAGACTTTGCACAGGGTAGTTTTCAACCCGTAATTGACGATCGGGATGTTGATATAAAAGAAGTTCGCCGTATCGTTTTCTGCTCGGGAAAGATCTATTACGACCTGCTGGCAAGAAAAAAGAAATATAAGGCCCGCGATATAGCGCTTATACGGATTGAGCAACTGCATCCGTTTCCAAAGGGAAATATTAAGGACATACTGGCAAAATATAAAAATTCGAGGCTTAATCTATGGGTGCAGGAAGAACCTGTGAATATGGGAGCATGGCGACATGTATCGCATGAATTCAGGGAATTTGAAATTTATCCCATTGCAAGGCAGGCCAGTGGAAGTCCTGCTACGGGATTATTAAAAATTCATAATTTACAGCAGGAAGAAATTATCGGAAAAATATTTCGCGAATGCGTTTGCGAATTGCATCGTAAATACTGCGGACTGCAATGTAAAGATGGCAGTTCACGACAGGATATTCTCAAACAGTATAAATATTTTATGGAGAAAGAATAGCCATGATACTAGACATAACCATACCCTCTCCCGGAGAATCTATAACCGAAGTGGAACTGGCCAGGTGGCTGGTACAGAACGGTGATTATGTGGAAAAGGACCAGGAAATTGCCGAAGTAGAATCGGATAAAGCTACCCTTCCGCTCATTGCTGAAAAACCGGGAAAGATAAAGATCCTGGTCAAAACCGGGGAAGTTGTGAAAGTGGGTACCGTGGCCTGCACCATCGATACTTCTGTGAAGAAAAACAGTAAGGCTGAGGCTGAGGCTAAGGAGAAGGTTCGGGAGAGTGCGCTTAAAACAGACACTAAAGAAAGCACCTCTGTTTCGAAAGGTAAAAAAGACAGTACAAAGAAAGGATTCGGATCAGGAGCGAGGGTAAACAAAGAGAAAATTAAAGTAACACCTCTTGCACAAAAACTAATGGAGGAACACAACCTGAACATCGATGATATTTTACACGGATTGAAAAAAATAACCACGAAAGAAGTGAATCTGATTTTGGAGCGGAAGAGCGATCTGCCCGCCGGTTTAAAAAGCAGGTCCGTTACACGCGAGGTGAAAAGAGAAGCCATGTCGCAACTCAGAAAAAAGCTGGGACAGAGACTGGTTGCAGTGAAGAACGAAACGGCCATGCTTACCACCTTCAACGAGGTCGATATGAGCGAAGTGATCCGGTTGCGGAAAGAATATCAGAAGAAATTTATGGAAACGCATGGAGTTAAATTGGGTTTCATGTCGTTTTTTGTGAAGGCAGCCACCGAAGCCCTGCTGGCTTTCCCCAGGGTCAATTCCATGATCGCAGGCGATGAAATAATTATACCACAATACGTAGATATAAGTATTGCCGTCCAGACCGATAAGGGCTTAATGGTTCCTGTGCTGCGAAATACCGAGACCATGAACCTGGCAGAGATTGAAAAGAATATCCTTGCGTTGGCTGAAAAAGCGCGTAATTTCCGTTTATCGGTCGAGGAAATGACAGGTGGCACCTTTAGCATTACCAACGGGGGTGTATTTGGTTCCATGCTTTCCACGCCCATTCTCAATCCTCCGCAGTCGGCCATTCTTGGTATGCACAATATTGTGGAGCGGCCGGTTGCCGTTGAGGGCAGGGTAGAGATACGCCCGGTGATGTATGTGGCCGTGTCGTATGACCATCGACTGATCGATGGTAAGGACTCTGTAAGCTTTCTGTTCAGGCTCAAAGAACTGCTGGAATCACCGATCAGTATACTGTTTGGTGGCCAGGATCCGGAAAAGGTATTGTTGGGGATGTAAGGTTACAGTTATGGTGCTGTAACGGTTTTTCTTAGGTCGAACATCTTCTGATCCCCAAGATTCACAATATGACTGTCGTACTTGTAGCTTATATACTCCGTATAGTTACCCTTTCCGTCGAGGGTGCCCTTACCTGCCAGGATTCCATCGCTTCTCCATTTATATTCAACAGCTTTTACCTGCTCATGCCGGTCGTTATACCAGTTTTCATTTGACAACCAGCCGCTTGAATCGTCGTAACTATATTCAATGGAAGTTGAGTGGTATTCCTTGTTGGAATATATGCTATCAATCTGTTTGGAGATTATTCCATTGTCGGAGAAAACGGAAATACGGGTAACAGACACCGGATATTCTACCCCGCTTCCTTTAGTAAACTTTGTGTTTTCTGTGGTTTGTCCTGCATTATAACTATAGGTGGTTTTGCTGGTTCGTTTCTCATCGCTGTCCCGGACAATTTTTTTAACGGGTAAAGTATCCTTATAAAAATAGGTAATGGTTTTATTGCACTGCATGTTACCTCCTGCCGGTTCGTAAATTCGTTTTTCTTTTTTAAGTCCCAGCTTGTTGTAAGTATACCTTACAATCGATAGTGGATTTTTGTCCATATTAAAGGTCTCTTTGGACAGTAACAGGTTGTCCTGGTAAAAGAAAAGAGTATAGCTTATGATATTCGGCACCGAATCGAAATAGAAAAGCTGGATTACTTTATTTCCGGCCAGGTTATAGGTATTTTGTTCGGTGATGTGTTTCAGTGTGGTTAAATTTCCATTCTTTATTTCATGCCGATAGATATTCTCGGCAACAATACTATCCTGAGCCTGAAGAAGTTGAGTGAGTGTAAAAAGAATACTGATGAGGAGAAGGGACCGGTTCATTAATGATACTGTTTACAATATTGTTTTCTCATATCGGCTGCCTGCTGGTGTCCCATTTCTTCTGCTTTTTTCAGATCATCACAACCGGCTGCATGTTTCGAAAGGCTGATTTTATTCACCCCCCGCGCAAAATACACATCGGGAGAGGTATTTCCCAATGCAATACATTTGTTGAGATCCTGAATC
The DNA here is from genome assembly GCA_964592225.1 of uncultured Bacteroidales bacterium. Lineage (GTDB taxonomy): Bacteria > Bacteroidota > Bacteroidia > Bacteroidales > UBA10428 > UBA10428. Next base: position 16,506 of record CAZQCO010000019.1, on the reverse strand, counting down.
GCCTTGTTGTACTCTTTGATCATCCCGAAAGCGATCCCCCGGTTATAATAGGCATCGGCAAAGGTACTGTCGAGCGAAATGGACCGGTTAAAATAACCGATAGAAGCCGAGCTGTTGTTTTGCATCATTTCCAACACGCCCAACAGATGATAGGCTTTGCCCGAATGTTCATTTTTTTTATCGGTTGTTAAACATTGTAACAGATATTGCTTTGCTTTTTTGAGCTGGTTTATCTTAAGCGATGCCAGTCCGGAATTATACAGGGCTCCTGAGGTTTTATAGTTCAGGTCTGATGAATGGTTAAAATCGGAGATGGCTTCATTGTATTTTTCCAGGCTGATATACGATTTACCCCTGTTGAAATAAGCTTCAGCCAGTTTATTGTTGAGCTCAATGGTTTTTCCGAAATCGTCGATAGCTCCAGAATAATCTCCTATCTGCATTTTAAAATTTCCTCTCTGGAACAATGCCTCGATATTCAACGGATCGATCTCCAGCAATTTATTGTAATTAATTATAGCAGCCTCGAAATTTTCGAGTTTGCTAAAGATAAGAGCTCCTTTCTGCAGGGCTTCTTTGTTTGTTTTATCCAGATGCTGTGCTTTCAGATAGTCTGAGGCGGCAGCTTCAAGCTGCCCGAGGTTAGCCCGGGCGATGCCCCGGTAAAAATAGCTGTAGGCAAGAAGACTATCCCTGGCAATGGACCGGTTGAGGATTTTCAGGGCTTCTTTAAAATTCTGATCGAGCACATAAAGCTGTCCCTGAAGAGCGAGGGTCTCAGCATGATCAGGCGATATTTTAATAAGCTTATCAAGTGATTGCCGGGCTTCGTCGGACTTTTGCAACTCAAATTGGCATTTTACCAGATTTATCAGGCCTTCTTCATAATCATTTTTCCATTGCAAGGATCTTGTGAAATATTTTTCTGCCAGCTTGTATTCAGCACGGCTGAAGAATTCTATTCCTTTCTCATTATTTTTCCGGGCCATTGGAGTTCGTGTCAGCCATACACCTGATACTAAAAGCAATATAACCAGCAAAACAATAACCGATACCTTTTTCATAAGAATATTTTAATAGTAAAAAGATACGAAAATTAAAGAAGATACGCCAGTGACTTTAGCATTCATATATAAACATGAGCTATACAATAAACTTGTCGATGAGTGAAAGCAGTTGATCCAGGTTAAGAGGTTTGGTAATATAATCATCACAACCCGCATCGATACACTTTTCTTTTTCATTTGCCATCGCATAGGAAGTTTGTGCGATGATAGGGACATTAATGTTCAGGGCTTTGATTCGTTGGGCAGTTTCATAGCCATCCATAACGGGCATCTGTATATCCATAAGTATTACATTGATTTTTTCCTGCTGGCATATTTCAATCGCTTTCTCACCATTTTCAGCTCTTAATATCCGGGCTTTTGTTTTTGAAAGGTAGGAATTGAGTATTTTATAATTCAATTCTTCATCTTCGGCAACAAGAATAGTCTTAGTAGCCCAGTTATATTTTTTTTCGTTTACAAGCTTATTCACCTGGGGGAGATCAGGCCCCGAAATTTCAACCATCCTTAGGTCGTTGGCAGGAATTAGTACATAAAAAACACTTCCCTTGTCAGTTTGCGAATCTACCCAAATCTTACCACCCAGTAATTCAGCCAGGTTTTTAGAAATGGCAAGTCCCAGCCCGGTTCCTCCATATTTCCGGTTAAGTTCGGAATCAATCTGTGAAAATCTGTCGAATATTTTATCCTGTTTTTCGTAAGGAATTCCTATACCCGTGTCTTTTACAAAGAAAAGCATACCATCCTGGGTATGTTTCACTCCAAATTCGATGATACCCTTGGGTGTATACTTAAATGCATTTTCAATAAGATTATTAAGTATCTGCTTCACTCTAAGTACATCGGTATTTATGATATAATCATTAAAGGGATCGATAGCTAAAATCAGATCGGCTCTGAAGTTGCTCTTATTCTTTATTTTCTGGAATACTTTCTTCAATTCGCGCAACATCCTGCTGATGTTCACCGGGCCAATGGATATTTTAAGCTGCCTGGATTCGAGTTTGGCAATATCGATGATATCATCAATCAAATGCAGAAGATTGTCGCCTGCTGAGGAAATATGATCGAGGTATTCTTCTCGCTTGGATTCAGGGAGATCGGGTTCACGCAGAAAATTTGAAAATGCTGTTATAGCATTCATAGGTGTGCGTAATTCATGTGACATGTTAGCCAGGAAGGCTGATTTAAGTTTATCAGATTCTTCTGCTATTTTCCGCTCCATGATCTGGGCTTTAAGTTCTTTGTTTTTTTCTTCCAGAACATTTTCCAGGTTAAGTTTGTCGGAATATATTTCTCCTTCGGCATGTTTCTTTCTCCGGTAAGCAATATAAATGATAACTGATGTTGCAGAAATGACAATCAGAAGTATAATAAAACCTAATTTTTGAGTCTTTTGTTTTTTGAGTGCAAGCAACGACTCACTTATTTGTTTTTCTCGGGATTCCAGATTGTATAAGGCTTCAAGCTCAGAAATTTTCCCCTTAGATTCAAGCACATGAATTGAATCACGCAGATTGGTAAAATCGAGGTGATAAAAGAAGGCCTCTTCATATTTGCCTTGTTGTGCCATCAGATCGGTAAGCGCATCGAGGTTTGACATGATACCTTCAGGATTATTCAAGGCATATGCCTGAGCAAGACTTTCCTTATAATATTTTTCAGCGTGATTGTATTCTTTCTGCCAGAGTTTTGCAGTACCCATATTATGTTCGGCCCACATTTTGCCTAACCGGTAACCACTTTGTTCAAATAGCTCGTATGATTTTTTAAAGTTATTAAATGCTTCTTTATAATGTTCCTGCTGCAGATTGATTAAACCTATATTACTAAATGTGGTAGCAATATTTTGTGTATCCGCCAGCTGCTGATACATATGTATTGATTTTTCGTAGAAATCAATGGCCTTTTTAAAATTATTGTTGCGATAATAAATGATCCCCATATTTTGGTAGAGGCCGGCAATATTGGTATCATTTTTAAGCTCCTTATTGATTTCTAATGCCTTATTATAGTATTCCGAGGCTTTTTCGAGGTCATCCAGTTCATGATAGAGCAGTCCGATATTTTGTAGGGTATTGGCAATTCTCCTTCGATCGTTGGTTTTTTCGAATAGGGCTATGGCTGACCGATAATTGTTATTGGCTTCTTCGTATTCTGCCAGATAATAATTTGCCTTGGCAAGCAGATAGTAGCAATCACCCAAAATTTTTGGCATTTCCTCGGTGAAATATTCGATGGCATCGATCAGGTACTTTTTTGCCTGGTAGTAATCTTCAAGTTCAATTTTCGCTTCTCCCATATATTTGCATGCCATCGCACTTTTGTCGTTCCACTTCAGCTGTGTGCTTATTTGTTTTGCGATACTTGCATGGGTAAATGCCTGTTGAGGATACAGGTCGAGATTTACAGAAGCAAGATGAAGAAGGTAATCTACACTGTCTTCAAGTGTTGTGGGATTCACACCAACAATAAAGCTATCCTGATGATAACCAATGCCTCCGTATAGCATTCCACACCAGAGACTTAGAGCTATAAAAATACCAAACTTTTGTATCATATAAGTTCAGTAAGTTTACTAAATATGACAGTTCTATAAGTTAAGTATCCGGTTTATTTATTAACAAAAATCCTGATTTAATAAACTCATGTGCTTCACTTAGGATATGCATTATACCCAAAACGTAAGATGAATTCGCATATATATTTCTATCGTAAAATACTTGTGAACTATCAACTTTAACTCATCTAATAACCTGATACAAAATACTTTTGTGTTGCAATAATTAATACGACTGCATATCTAACGATCATACGGGACTAAATGTATAGTATTTATATGAAAAAAGCAGTGACCAGGGTCACTGCAAACGAAACACAACAGGCATAGACATAGCCACATTCACTGGCATTCCTCCCTGTTTACCCGGTTGCCAGCGATCTGATTTCTGTATAGCAGCTATTACAGCATTATCAAGCAGCGGGTGGATACCCTGCTGGATCTCAATACCTGTTACATATCCCTTTTTGTCGACAATAAACTTAACGAATACCCGCCCCTGTAGACCATTCTCAATGGCTGCCTGAGGATAATTAACTATCTGCTGGATGAATTTATGAAAATTCTCCAGGCCCCCGTTATGATATTGAGGCATTTTTTCCGCAAACCATACAAAACCCAGCTCTTCAGGTTTTTCTTCATCAGGTTCTATGAAAACAAAATCGACAATATCATCCCAATTGGATTCCACATTAAAATCGAAGTCTTCTTCAGGGATATCAGTTATATCCTTGACGATTTCAATCTTAGGTAATTCGGGGGGTTTGATTTCTTTTTTCAGATCTGTCCGGCTTATGGGTATATCCAGTTCCTCTTCAAAAAGAGTATTACCCGTATAGGACATATAAGGGTTCTGTGCCTTTGTATGACTCCACTCAATGACTACCAGTGCTGCTGCGAGAACCAGCACCATTCCTGCCTCAAAATACAAAATCCTTTTGTTTTCGAGATTTGCTTTTTCTGTTTTTTTTGCGACCATGACTTGCGTTTTTAGGTTCTACATAGTGTTCTTTACTAGTAAGATGCTTCTGATAAAAAAATTCCATAAATGGGAGTGAATTATTCAGCCTTGCGGATATCCTGACCTGTTTTGTAGAAATTAACTCGATTGTTATTCCTATCTTTAAACGTATACTATCAGCCCATGAACCGGAAATTCATTCTAGATTTTGGTAACCGGCAAAGATTTCGGGGGATAAGTGATGAAGATCTGTTGAAGGAATTCACAAAGAACCGGAAGAATGAAATAATCGATGAATTTTTTAGACGCTATGTTCATCTGGTTTATGGACTTTGCATGAAATATCTTAATGAGGAAGAGAAGGCAAGGGATACCACCATGGTTATTTTTGAAAGCCTGGCGCAAAAAATCACAAAATTCGAGATAAAAAACTTCAAATCCTGGTTATATACTGTCGCTCGTAATACCTGTCTTATGGAACTTCGAAGGAAGAAAATTGAATTACCGGCAGAACCAGCAGAAATAATTCATATGCATCGTGTGGAAAATAGCGATGATATTCATCTTATTGCAGAGGAAAGCAGAATGGAGGCTAATTTAATGGTTTACCTGCACAAATTGAACAGGAGTCAGCAATTATGTCTGGATATGATGTACTTTCGGAAGATGTCGTACAAGCAAATAGCCGTAGAAACCGGCTTTAGTTTGAAGGAGGTAAAAAGTCATATACAAAACGGGAAAAGAAATCTAAGAAATTTTTTAAAATCGGGAGATGAATAACAGAGGGAACAAATACGGACTATTTATAGAACAGGGTTGTCTCACACCAGAGGCGATAATGCAATACTTGTCGGGGAAACTGTCTAAAAATGATACTTTGTTAGTTCAGCAACATATTTCAGACTGTGATTTATGTAAAGAAGCTGTGCAGGGGGCCGGGAATTTTTCTGATCCTGATCGGTACCGAAGAGGATTAGATCTGCTTGAAGAGAGATGGGGAAAACGGAATATTCGGGAAAGAAAAATATCAACTGCTTCATTGGCCGCTATTATATCAGTGGCAGCATCAGTTGTTTTCATTGTGAGTATTCACCTGGCCACACGTTATCAGAAAAAAATTCGCGCACAATACCTTGCATCTATCTATCAGCAGGGTACTAGTCTTGATAACGCACTGAATACATCCGATGTTCTTCACATGCCTTTGAATGGGAAAAATTGGTCAAAGACACACAGAATTGAGATAGCGGTCAGGGAAAGATATAGGCAGAATACCACTGATTTAAAAATTGAAAATATACCTGTGGCTTTGTTGGATGAAACAAGAATTTCTGCCGGTTCAAATGAAGGAGTGAAAGAAGATCGATCGTCAACTGTTACAGAGAAAAAATCAGGTATTTTACGATACCCTTACCGCATTATGTCAATGCCTCCGCCGGAAAAATCCACTTCCGGTTATGAAAAAAGTAGTATAGCAGAGTTATTTTACGTGGTGGAAGAAATGCCTCAATTCCACTGGAAGGGAATCCAAACCTTTAGCAGGTACTTACAAAAGAATGTTCGGTATCCTTCATGGGCATTAGAGAAACATATTTCGGGAAGGGTTTATGTACAATTTACAATTGATGAAAGGGGCCGGCTTACAAATGGCACCATCCTTAAAAGTTGTCATCCCTTACTCGACAAGGAAGTACTCAGGGTAATAAATAACTCGCCACTGTGGCAACCCGGAAAACAGAGAGGAAAACCCGTTAAAGTCTCAATGGTTATGCCTGTCGATTTTGTTCTTTACTAAATGCATCGATACAGGCACGTCCTCTTCTTTTGTGTTTCTTTTTGTTTGATTTGTATGTTTTTCGCTTCTTGACACCTGTATATTTTGAATTCCTGGGTAATTCATCTTTTTGTGGGATCATCAGGTTACGGCGTTCTGCCATGTGCTTTTCAGCACTACAACTGTACATACCCGGTAAAACTATCAACCATGCCAGTAGGAACAGTATTCTGCTAAGCTTCATAGTGTTGATATTTTGTTAGTTAGTAGTTGTGGAGTATACGAAAAAATATAAAAGTTGTTTTGGTTATAAGATTTTTTAACAAATAATATTCAAACAAACCTTACTATCGATATTCTGTTGCACCATTCTTTGAAATCACTATCTTTATTCGCTTTCAACTTTAATTATACTTTTATGAAAATTGCATTTCTTGGGGCTGCACGCGAAGTTACTGGCAGCAAGCATCTTATAACAACAAAATACGGGAAACGGATTCTTCTTGATTGCGGAATGTACCAGGGGAAAGGAATGGAAACCGATAAACTGAACCGAAACCTGGGAGTCGATCCTGCTACAATCGATCATATTATACTGACTCATGCCCATATCGACCATTCGGGTCTGATACCCTATGTCTACAAACTGGGTTTTACAGGCTCGGTAATCTGTACCAATGCCACACGCGATCTGTGTGCCTATATGCTGGCCGATGCGGGCCATATACAGGAACATGATACGGCAACTTATAATAAAAAACGAGCACGACAGGGAAAACAACCGGTTCAGCCACTTTTTACTAAAGCAGATGCGGTTAATTGCATGAAGCTCTTCATAGGGATAGCCTATGAACGTAAATTAACCATCGATCCTTATACAAAAGTTAAATTCACCAATACAGGTCATATGCTGGGCAGCGGTGTGGCCAATATTGAGATTACTGAAGATGGTGAAAAGAAGCGAATCGCATATACCGGCGATATCGGTCGTCCTTCGAATCGTATTCTGCGTTCACCTGATCTCTTTCCTCAAACCGATATTCTGATCACCGAAGCAACTTATGGCGACAGGCTGCATACCGGATGGCCGCAAGCAGAAGAACAGCTTCTGGAGATCCTTACCGATACCTGTGTCAACAAAGGGGGAAAGCTGATCATACCCTCATTCAGTGTGGGTCGAACACAGGAAATTGTATACACCCTGAATAATCTTTTCAATGAGCGGCGCTTACCAAGGGTCGATATATTTGTCGACAGTCCGCTTGCCATAAATGTTACCGAGGTATTCAGGCTGCATCCCGAATGTTTTAATGGCAGTATCCTCGATGTTATGGAAACCGATCCCGATCCTTTTGGCTTTAACTCATTGTACTATATCAGGCATCATGAAGATTCGAAGAAGTTAAATAATTATACCAAGCCCTGTGTGATTATATCTGCATCGGGAATGATGGAGGCCGGAAGAGTGAAGCATCACCTGGCCAACAACATTTCTAACCCGAGAAATACCGTGCTGGCTGTTGGCTATTGTTCACCCAGAACCCTTGGAGCAAGAATTCTCAGGGGCGATAAAGCTGTTTCCATTCATGGTAATATGTATGAAGTAAAGGCCGATATTAAACGAATCGATTCCTACTCAGGCCACGGCGACTATGAGGAGATGATAGGTTTTCTCAATTGTCAGGATAAGGAACAATTACATCAGGTTGTACTGGTGCACGGAGAATACAAATCGCAAAAATATTATAAAACCCAACTCGAAAAAGACGGGTATAAAAATATTAGCATTCCTGCTGTGGGAGAGGAGATTGAGGTATAAAGGATCTGTTCAGCAACATAAAAAAGAGGGATCTTTAATTAAAGGAATCCCTCTTTGTATTTTATAGCAATCAGCTGAAAGATTGAGTTCCTTATTGACTATCGATTTTCTATCCTTAGTATTTTCTGATATTCTCACAGCGAGACAGAGATTAAACACTTCAACAAATAGTAATAACCGGCTGTTTTTATACTATTGAAGTTTTCATAATATTTGCTTCACAAAAATTTCACTTTGAAACCTGTTTTTTAATGTACTTTTAGTCTTTCTAATATATAATTGATACAATGAAATATTTGTTGAGTTTGGTTCTGCTCTCCGGTGCTTTATTTATGCATGCGCAGGACCTGGTAATACTGCATACCAACGATATGCATTCACATTTAAACGGATTTTCACCCGAAACTGAATATACTCCATTGATACATGATAATGACCCTACCAGGGGCGGCTTTTCGAGAATTGCAGGTTATATCAATACTGAAAAAAACCGGTATGTAGATAAATTACTGATTGTTGATGCCGGCGATTTTTTAATGGGTACTTTGTTTCAAACCCTGGAACTTAACCAGGGATTTCAACTAAACCTCATGAAGAAGATGGGGTATGATTTTGTGGCTCTTGGAAACCATGAATTTGATTTTGGTCCGAATTCACTGGCAGAAATCATTAATCATTCCCTTCAGAACGGTGAGATCCCTCAAATACTATGTACTAATTATAAGGAGGCAACAAATTCCAATGACGATAAGCTAATGAAACTCTTTGAGAATGGGAGTATCCTTCCCTATATGGTTACTGAAATAAACGGATATAAAATCGGCCTGTTCAGTTTAATTGGAAAAGATGCTGATGAATCAATCTCCGATTATTACGGTATTAGGTTTCATGATCCGAAAAAAGTTGCAAAACAAACAGCCAGGTATTTAAAAAAGGAAGAAAAAGTGGATTTGGTGATTGCTCTTTCGCATAGTGGTGTTAGTATAAATAAAAAGGGAGAATGGGCAGGTGAAGATGTCGAATTTGCCAAAGCAGTCCCGGATATTGACATTATAATCAGCGGACATACTCACACCTATCTGCCTGAACCTATATTGGCCGGGAATGCTGTGATTGTTCAAACGGGGGCATTAGGTATGAATGTGGGTAAATTAGAAATTAGTTTTGATGTTTCCGGAAAGCCTTCAGTGAAATATTCAATTGCGGAAATGAACGATGAAATTGAAGCAGACGAAGAGGTTCAGCAAATGATTGATGCAAAAATTCCTCTGCTTGAAAGGACCATTCTTTCAAAAATTAATGTCGGTTATGATGAGGTTATTGCAGAAACTTCTTTTGATTTGCTTATCGCTGAAAAAGACCTGAATGCAAGTACCATGGGCCCCTTTATTGCCGATGCCATCTATGACCAGCTTAATGAAAATGAAAGTACTCATATTGATATTGTTTTTGTTGCTGCCGGTGTAATCCGTAATATTCTCCATACCGGCAATTCAGGTAAGCAAAATATTAATGATATATTTAATGTAATGCCTCTTGGAATGGGGGAAGATAGTATTCCGGGACATCCTCTGGCTAAAGCTTATGTGTATGGATATGAGCTGAAAAAAGTGCTGGAACTGATTCTTGCCGTTTACCCGGGTAAACCTGACTACTATCTCTACTTTTCCGGGATTGAAGTCGATTATAATCCCGACAAGGGACTTTTTAAAAAGATAGCTGCGATACGGGTAGGTAATTCTACAGAGGGATACCACGAGATAGATCTGGATAAAAAAAGTAATGATCTTATCAGCATAGCAGCCAATAAGTACATGATAAGTTTTATCGGTAAAATCAAGAAAATGAGTTTTGGGATTGTAAATGTGGTGCCCAAAAATGCCGATGGTTCTACAATTACCAACCAGGATTTTTTAATTGATATGGATCCTGATAAAGAAGGAATACAGGAGGCAAAGGAATGGCTGGCAATATATCATTATATGAAGGGCTTTGAAGATGTAGATGGCAATGGCATACCGGATATTCCCGAAATATACAGAACCAAAACAAATCCATTGTTTGTACTGCCTTAGTTGAACAATTGTAATGTTGTTCTTTAAAACTAATTCAGTGCGTTGGTTTGTTTATTGATCTTTGATTCTACTAGTTGCAATATCTCTTGCTCAACTGCGATGGCACTTTCCCTGATCTTTTCTCCTTCCCGGAGGATTTTATCTGCCCAGTCAGTATCGGAATACCCTGAGGCGTTGATTTTCACATTTAAATATGCCCCCAATACTGATGAACGTGCTGCCAGGGCTCCGACTCCTGCATCGGTAACAGAATTGGGATTTCCAATCTCTGCCATGGCTTTAATCATCTGCATGGATTCGTAGCTTAGTTTCATCACCTTAAAAGGAACTTCAATGGCATACCGGGTAGCCTCCATTATAGCTGCTGTGCGTGTTTTTTTATCCGATTCCGTTTTTTTGGGAAGGCCGTAAGCATCCATAATTGAATTAAAGGCCAGTGTATCTTCGTCTACCAGTTTAAGAAGCTGATCGTGATACTGCTTGCCTTTTTCCGCCCAGGTGGAAAATTCTTCCCAGCGTTCGTCCCATCCGCGTTTATGTGCTGAAAGATTGGCTACCATAGTGCCCAGCGCAGCACCCAGGGCACCCATATAGGCCGAGATTGAACCTCCGCCCGGAGCTGGTGATTCAGATGCGGTTTCTTCTGAAAATTCCCGGAGGTTCATGTGAATGAGTTTTCCGGATTGATCATCTTCCAGCAGGTATTCGATGATTTTCTTTTCAGGTTCGAAGGGTCCCAGATCATCCAATCCCAGCGATTTGACGGCAATTTTCAGTATTTCTTTGTCGGAAATACCCGCCGATCGTTTTTGCTTTTTCAGGAAATACTTACCGGCATCGAGCATGGCCTGAAGGGGTATTACTCCCACCAGTTCGGAACCTGTAACCCGCAATCCTCTTGCCTCTGCACGTTGGCATGCAGCCTCAAAAACCTGGTGCATAGAGGTCACCGTGATGTCGGTCAGGTTGAAAGAAAGCTGGGCAATACCGTACTCTTCGATGTACCACCCTATCCCTTTCACACATTTGAGCATACCTGGCTCATACTCCGGATTCCCGTTTTTATCTTTTATTATGTTGCCGGAAAATTTTCCACCCTCTCTTTTCACCCGGCCTTTTTCCCTGATGTCGAAAGCAAGGGCATTGGCCCGCCGTGTGGAGGTAGTATTCAGGTTGATATTGTATGCGATCAGGAAATTCCGGGCACTTACGGCAGTGGCTCCCGTGTGTGAAATAAATTCAGTAAACTTCGCAGGTCCAAAATCGGGGCGCCAGTCGGCGGAGGTCAGTTTTTCTGGCAGTCCTTCGTATTCACCCGAGCGGCAATTGGCAAGGTTTCTCCGCTTTTCTTCAGTGGCTGCAAATTCATAGCAGTAGACAGGAATACTTAGTTCCTTACCGATCCGTTCTGCCAGCTTACGGGCATAGCTTACTGTTTCTTCCATACTGATATTTGAAACAGGCACCAGGGGTAACACATCGGTGGCTCCGAAACGGGGGTGTTCTCCCTTATGCTTTCTCATGTCGATGAGTTCGGAAGCCTTTTTTACTGCCTGAAATGCAGCTTCACAAACTTCAACAGGTGAGCCTACAAATGTTACTACAGTTCTGTTAGTCGCCTTCCCGGGGTCGACATCTATGAGTTTAACACCCTCTATCGATTCTATCTGATCAGTTATTTTTTTAATGATTTTCCTGTCGTTTCCTTCGCTGAAATTGGGGACACATTCAATAATCTGTTTCATGTCGGATTATTTATGGAACGCACTAGCATTCATTACTAAATTAAATTTATTTTATCATTTTGCCATTCTTCCATATCTTCACGGGTTTCATTTTCCCCTGGTTATAGATGATCTCCCGGTAATCGTTAAGATTAAAAGCGATAACATCGGCTTTATTGCCGGGTTTGATCGTGCCCCTATCGTAAAGCTTCAGTGCTGCTGCAGCCCTGAAGCTGATGCCGGCCAGGGTTTCAGCCATACTTAATTTTTCGTAGATACCCAGCACGGAAGCCTGTACAAGCAAGTCGCCCATGGGGGCAGAACCGGGATTCCAGTCGGAACCAATTGCCAGGCTCGCACCCGCATCAAGCAGTTTCCGGGCAGGGGCAAATGCTACGCCCAGTCCCATTGATGAGCCGGGCAGGGCAATCGGAATAAGCTTACTTTCTGCAAGCATGTTAATTTCCTTCTCACCGGATACCTCCAGGTGATCGACACTTACCGCACCGGCTCTGACAGCCTCCATACTTCCACCTGTAGTGAACTGGTCGCCATGAACGATTACATCAAAACCCATGGATCGGGCATCGTTAAGGTACACCCTGGCCTCTTGCGGACTGAAAGCATTTTTATCGATATAGATGTCAATGCGATTAGCCAGTTTTTCCTCCCTGATTTTTGGGAGAAGATCACTTACCAACATTCGCAGGTATTCTGTCGGTGTACCCTTAAAATCTTTCGGGCACATGTGCGCTGCAAGACAGGTAGGTATCAGATCGGCAAGAGAGCTGGCATTTGCATCTCTGATTGCCCGGAGCATTTTGAGTTCGTCGCCGGCAGTAAGGCCATAACCACTCTTCACTTCAATGCTTGTCACTCCGTCGTTTAAATGTCTTTCGGCACGGGCGGCCAGTTGCCGGCTCAATTCATCCTGCGATGCCTGACGTGTTTTAGTGACCGTATCCCAGATGCCTCCGCCCGAAGCAGCAATTTCAACATAAGTTTTTCCCTGTAATCTCAGCATATAATCGCGGGCGCGACTTCCGGCCCAGCAAATATGGGTATGGGGATCGATAAATCCGGGTAGCGCAACATATTCATCGTGCAATTCTTCAACACTATACTTTTCTTTTTTTGCCTGGGCTGCCAGCGTGTTGAAATTCCCTGTTTCGAGAATCCGATCACCTTCAGTAAGTATCCCTGCATGGGTAATTATTTCAAGCTTTTCATCTGATAAGGGCCCTTTCAATGGTAACTTATCCATTGTTACCAGTTGTGTAAAGGGGCCGATAAGTTTTCGCTGTACCATGCTGTTAAAAGTTAAGCTTGAATTTATCCAGGTTTGCCTCTGCCTCTATATAACCCGCATCGGCATGCCTGTATATGCCTATTGCCGGATCGTTATACAATACACGTTTCAGGCACCGGGCGGCTCTTTCCGTTCCATCGGCTACAACCACCATGCCGGCATGCTGGGAAAAGCCCATCCCGACTCCCCCTCCATGATGAAAGGATACCCAGGTGGCTCCTCCGCCTGTATTCGCCATCAGGTTTAACAAGGGCCAGTCGGAAATGGCATCGCTGCCATCCTTCATTTTTTCCGTTTCACGGTTGGGTGAGGCTACCGATCCGCAATCGAGATGATCGCGCCCGATGACAATGGGGGCTTTTACTTTGCCTGTTTGTACCAGCTCATTAAAAAGTAAGCCTGCTTTTTCTCTTTCTCCCATACCCAGCCAGCAAATTCTGCTGGGAAGCCCCTGGAAGGCTACCTTTTCCTTAGCCTTACGGAGCCAGTTCATCAGGTGTTTATTTTCAGGGAATGCCTCCATAAGTACCTTGTCGGTAGTAAATATATCTTCCGGATCGCCCGAGAGGGCAACCCAGCGGAAGGGGCCTTTTCCATCGCAGAATAAGGGGCGGATAAACTCAGGGACAAAACCCTGGAAACTGAATGCATTTTTCTCACCTCCCTGGCGGGCAAACTCCCTCAGGTTATTGCCATAATCAAATGTAATGCTTCCCCTCTTTTGCATTTCTAGCATAAAACCCACATGGCGCGCCATACTTTTAAGGGCGTGTGCTTTGTAAACATCAGGATCGGACTTTCGGAGTGAAAGAGCTCGCTCCAGGGTGAAACCATAAGGCACATAGCCATGAACAGGATCGTGTGCTGAGGTCTGGTCGGTGAGTACATCGGGTATTATATCATCCTGCAAAAGCTTTTCCAGCACATCGCCAATATTGCCTACAAGGCCCACCGAGAGAGCTTCTCCCTTTGCTTTTGCTTCAAGGATCAGCTTTTTAGCCTCTTTGTAGCTGGAGGTCATCCTGTCGATATACCGGGTGTCGATCCGTTTTTTGATCCTTTCGGGGTCGACATCAACTCCCAGGAAAGTGGCACCGGCCATAGTGGCTGCCAGTGGCTGGGCTCCTCCCATACCTCCCAGTCCGCCCGATACCAGAAGTTTCTTCTGCAGACTGCCGTTAAAATATTTTCTTCCGCAGGCTGCGAAGGTTTCATAGGTTCCCTGTAAAATACCCTGCGTACCAATGTAGATCCAGCTTCCGGCTGTCATCTGTCCGTACATGATCAGCCCGCGCTCCTTTAACGCTGTAAAATGTTCCCAGTTGGCCCAGGCAGGTACCAGGTTGCTGTTGGCAATGAGAACACGAGGGGCTTCCGGGTGTGAGCGTACCAACCCGACAGCTTTACCCGACTGCACCAGCAGGCTGTGGTTCTCATCAAGTTGAAGCAGTATATCAATAATACGTTTTACCGCTCTCGGGTTCCTGGCGGCCTGTCCGGTACCTCCATATACGATCAGGTTTTCCGGGTCCTCTGCAACTTCCCGGTCCAGGTTATTCAGCAACATACGCAGGGGGGCCTCGGTTTGCCAGCTTTTGGCATGCAGCCGGTTGCCCGTTGGTGCTGAGTAGTTGGGATGATTGGCGTACGTCTTAATAAATTCCGAAAATTTCATGATCTGCGTTTTTAAAATCGATATGATGATCAGTACAGACACCCTTAAGATAAGAAGTTAATTCTTTACTACGGATTATTTGACTGGCAATATCAATATCTTTCGAAAAGATCCGGTCGTTTTCAGCGAATGTTATCCTGCTCCGGATGAATTCGTGACTCTTGTCTATCAGTATGCCTGATTTCAAAGGTTTACGAAATTCAAAACCCTGGGCAGCGGTAAAAAGTTCAATGGCCAGTATGGCTTCCAGGTTTTCGACAATTTTGAGTGCTTTCCTTGCACTGATACTCCCCATGCTTACATGATCTTCCTGGCCAAGGGAAGTGGGAATGCTGTCGGCACTGGCAGGATAACAAAACGATTTATTTTCACTTACCAGTGCTGCCGTGGTATACTGAAGCATCATAAAACCTGAATTCAGCCCCGTATTTTTCATGAGGAGCTTGGGCAGCCCTTCCACCTTTTCCATAAGCGATAGGTATACGCGACGATCGGAAATATTGCCCAGTTCAGAAGCCGCCAGGGCTGCATAATCAATAGGAAGGGCGAGAGGCTGACCGTGAAAATGGCCTCCGCTGATGATTTTATCGGCACTGAAAATAATGGGATTATCGGTCACCGCATTGACCTCTGTAAGGAAAGCCTCTTTCAGATGGAGCCAGGCATTCCTCGATGCTCCATGAACCTGGGGAATACACCGCAGGGAATAGGGATCCTGTACGCGGGCGCAATTTTTGTGCGATTCAACAATTTCCGAATCTTTTGTCAGCTTGCACATACGTTCCGCCACATAAATATTCCCCGGGTAGGGACGAAGAGTGTGTAGTTCCTCGTCGTAACTTTTTACCGAGCCCATCATGGCTTCCAGATTCATAGCAGCGATAATATCGGCATGATCGAGGCAATTTTGCATGCGCTCCAGGAATTTAGCCGTATAGGCGCTGATAAACTGGGTTCCGTTAATTAATGCCAGACCTTCTTTGGGCCCCAGATCGATGGGTTTGAGGTTTAGTATGCGGAAAAGCTCACTGGTAGGAAAACGCTCGCCCTGGTACATGACTTCTCCCAGTCCAATAAGCGGCAGGAACAAATGGGCCAGCGGAGCCAGGTCGCCCGAGGCACCTACAGAGCCCTGCTCCGGAACACAGGGTATAATGTCCTGTTCGATATGCCAGATAATGCGTTCCAGCGTTTCGACAGATACCCCTGAATAGCCCTGTGCCAGGGAATGTATCTTAAAGATCAGCATGAGACGGGCTATTGCGGGTTCAACCAGATTACCCACTCCCACACTGTGACTTTTAAGCAGATTGCTCTGCAGCTTCTTCGTATCTTCCTCGCCGATAAGGGTGGTACACAAAGGCCCGAAACCGGTGTTTATTCCATAGGTAACGATTTGTTTGTGCACAATTTCTTCCACAATCCTGCGGGAGGCCCGGACTTTTTCCCGGATATCCTCAGTAAGCACTCCCTTAAGCTGTCCTCTTGAAATTTCAAGGGCCTTACCCAGTATCATCCGGTCTTTTCCGTAGCAAAATACCT